>JAIOSN010000226.1 GCA_021107605.1 Anaerolineae bacterium
CCGGCATAGGCGGCTCGATCTTGTTACTCTTCGTAGAATCGCTCGCCGACCTGGGAAACCCACTCTTTATCTCCGGCAATGTGATGGTACTCTCGGCACAGATCTTCTTGGCCATCAGCGGTGAGTACAATTATCAGAAAGCCTCGTCACTGGCTCTCGTCTTGCTGATTCCCACCTTGATCGTCTTCTTAGTCCAACGCTATTACGTCAGCCGGCGTTCCTACATCTCCGTCACCGGAAAACCAACAGGGGGACAACACAAAGAAAGCAATCCGTGGATCCGCTGGACGTTCATCGGCGTCACTTATCTAGCTTGCCTGCTGGTAGTGACCCTCTATTTAGGGATCATCGTCGGCTCCTTCAGCACTGCCTGGGGCACCGATTTCACACCTACACTGATGTGGTGGCGGTTGATGGTGACGCGCGGTATCGAAGCGATTCTGGATACCACCTTCCTCAGCGTGCTCGCGACGCCCATCGCGGTGCTAATTGGCATGGTAGTCGCCTTCTTAGTCGTCCGCAAAAAATTCAGCGGCAAAGACGTGTTGGACTTTGGCTCCAACTTAGGCGGCGCGATTCCCGGTACCATCTTGGGCATCGGCTTTGTCTTGGCCTTTAGCACTCCCCCGATGTTGATCGTGATATTGCTCTACATGGTCCTCTCCATTTTCTTGGTCCGGTCGCTCTTTGACAAACCCCGGGAGCAGCTCATTGTACTCGCTCTCGGTTCGGCCCTGGGCATTGGTCTCAGTCTCCTGGATGGGCCACTAGGGCTGCGTGGACTCTACTACCTCTTAGGCGGTCTCTCCATCGCTCTGGGACTCTATTTCCACTGGGGACGCGGGTTGAAACAACGTGGACAACTCTTGCTATTGTTAGGTGGTTACTTTTTCGCCTATGATCTAAGCGATTACTTGTCCATGCCCATCGCAACTCTCAGCCGTACTATATCCGGTGGCTTTTGGAGCAATGCCATCTATCAATTCGCCACCTACGTCAAGGTTCCTTTTCAGCTACCTCCGATTTTCTTAGCTACCGGCCTGATCTTTGGGGGAATATTCTTTGTAAAACCAGAAAAGGAAAGATGGCGGCTCGCACTGGCCATTGGAGCATTGGCAATTCCTTGTGCCCTCACCTTCACTGACGCGCCGTTAGCACTTGTCGGCAGCCCCTTCATCATCATTGCCGCTTACGCCGTGCGGAGTCTGCCGGCCTCAGTGCGCGCGGGCATCGCCGCCTTGCAGCAGATTGATCCGACAATTGAAGAGGCTTCAAGTATCCTAGGCGCGGATGCCCAATACACCTTTCGCAAAGTGACGCTCCCGTTGATCTTGCCGGCGCTCCTCTCCGGGTTGATCTTCAGTTTCACGCGCCACATGACCAGCGTCTCAGCCATCATCTTCCTGGTCAACGCCCGCTGGCGGATCGTCACGGCCGCCATCCTCAGCGAGTGGGAACAGGGAGGCATCAGCATCGCCGCCGCGTATTCCACCACCATCATCATCTTTGTCCTAATCGCCATCGGGTTACTCTACTTCGTCACCAATAAGTTGCTGAAAGGTCAGGGCAGCGTAGATATAACTATAGGCGCATAGATTCGAGGACGCGGTACAAGCGTTGCTCATCTGTGGTCAACAATCGGAGGATTATAGATCATGTTTTTATCATTGAAAAATCTGGTTAAGCTATTTCCACCCCGGGGCGGGAGCACTGAGGTACTGGCTGTGAACAACATCTCCCTAGATATTAATAAGGGCGAGATGATAACTTTGCTGGGACCTTCGGGTTGCGGCAAAACCACCACCTTGCGACTGATTGCCGGTTTTGAATTTCCCACGCAGGGATATATTTCACTGGATGGGCAGAGAATCAACGAACTCCCCCCACACCAACGGGATATGTCCATGGTCTTCCAAAGCTACGCGATCTTTCCACATCTCAACGTCTTCGAAAACATCGCCTACGGGCTAAACGTGCAGCGGGTAGGGAAAAAAGAGCTCCGCGAGCGGGTAGCAAAAGTCATGGAGCTGGTAGAGTTAGAAGGGCTGGAGAACCGCGCCCCCAATCAACTTTCCGGCGGGCAACAACAGCGGGTGGCCCTCTCCCGCGCGCTGATTATGGAGCCAAAGGTACTTTTGATGGATGAACCGCTCTCCAACTTGGATGCTAAACTCCGCGAGCAGATGCGCTCGGAAATTCGGCGCATTCAGCAGACATTGGGAATCACCAGCGTCTACGTCACCCATGACCAGATCGAAGCCATGACGCTCTCCGACCGCGTGGTGGTTATGAACAATGGCATCATTGAACAAGTCGCGCCACCGCAAGAGGTTTACCGCCACCCTCGAACCAGTTTTGTGGCAGATTTCATCGGACGGGCGAATTTCATCAACGGCACGGTTAAAGGCGTAGAGGACGACGCCTTGATCACCGAGGCGCTCGGTCAAACGCTCCGCCTCACCGGTATACACGAGAGTCACTCTATTGGCAGCCAGATCACGTTGGTGGTACGACCAGAAATGGTCCGCCTCCATGACCAGGGCGGAACTTACACCGGTGCCGTCCGCCAGGCCGCCTACTTAGGCGATCAGATAGATTACAAAGTAGAAATCAGCGGGCAATTGCTGGACGTAGTGGAATCTGATCCTACACATATCAAGATTTATCCCGCCGGCACGCAAATCGGGGTAAGCTTCTACGAATCCTGTATCCATCTTCTCTCCCCGGAATGAAAACTTGCCATTGACAATTAACCAGATGAATGTATCATATAATACAGTTGTTTGAGATATTACTAGACAAGGAGTTACTATGAATACAGAAAATAAACAACCGCGAGTCATTGTTTTTTCCACCCCCACTTGCCCACATTGCACACATGCCAAAAGTTATCTACGCAAGAACAACATCCCCTTCAAAGAGATTGATGTATCACGTGACCAGGCCGCGGCCCGCGATATGATGCGTCGCAGTGGACGGCAGGGAGTACCGCAACTTGATATCGATGGGCAGATCGTAGTAGGTTTTGATCGTCGCAAGATTGATCAGCTGCTCGGGTTGTAGCCATCGCGGTAAACATAAAACTGAAAAGACGTGGGGCATACTCCCCCACGTCTTTCTCTCTGGATAACCTCTACTCACTCTACCCATTCACAAAATCAGCCACCAATCGTGCGGCTGCTGCCGCCGGCTCTTCTGTAGCATC
The DNA here is from genome assembly GCA_021107605.1 of Anaerolineae bacterium. GTDB lineage: Bacteria > Chloroflexota > Anaerolineae > B4-G1 > SLSP01 > G713. Next base: position 3,206 of record JAIOSN010000226.1, read on the forward strand.
TAACCAGTGGATTTCGTCCCCGTTAAACCAAGTGTATTGCCGCCGAATGAAATCATGCGTCTCCAACTTAATGCGCTCCACAGCCTCGGCCAGCGTACACTCCCCGGCCAGATAAGGCCGCAACTGGCTATACCCCAACCCCGACATGGCCGGCAGCTCCCAACCGTATCCGTCAGCGAGCAGCTGGCGCACCTCGGCCACCAGTCCCATGTCGATCATCGCCTCCACCCGCGCATCGACGCGCTCATAAAGTGCATCCCGCTCCATCGTCAGGCCAATTTGCAACACGCGATACAGGGGCGGAACACGCCGCCGCAACTCGGAGAAGGGCCGCCCGGTCTTGAGCGACACCTCCAACGCGCGGATGATGCGCCGCAAATTGTGAGGATGGATGAACTCCACGGCGTCCGCGTCCAACGCCAACAACCGCTGCCAGAGCGCGTCTGGGTCTTGAGACGCCAACGTTTCCAGCTCGGCGCGCAATTCTGGATCAGGAGGCACATGCGGCACCTGCCAGCCCTGGAGCAGCGCGCGAATATACTGCCCCGTCCCTCCCACCAGAAAAGGCAACTTACCGCGCCGGTGGAGCTCCTGGATCAGCGGGCGCGCCAGCTCCAGGAAGCGCGCCAGTCCCACGGTCTCATCTGGGGCGGCGATATCGACGAGATGATGTCGCACTTGCGCCAACTCCGCCGGCGAGGGCTTGGCCGTCCCGATATCCATACCGCGATAAAATTGCCGTGAATCCACCGAGATCACTTCCGCATCCCAACGCGGCCCGATCTCGGTCGCCAGACAGGTCTTGCCTATCCCGGTAGGTCCTATAATGACCACTAGCGGTATCAATGCTGGTTCTGCCAAATCTGTCTCCATTTATTACACAAAGCCTAGGCACCTGACACTTTCAATTTTGGACGCAGATTGACGCAAAAAAACGCAGATTTTTTAGTTCTTTCCTGGGAAAGCCTTTTTATCAACGTTGATCTGCGTCCCAGCTTGGAAACTGTCAGATACCTAGACACAAAGATAAAAAACAAGTCGACGTAGGGCAACTCGCTCAACCCTTTCCACCTAGGTGGACAGCCCGGCTTGAGCCGCCAAGAGCCTACTTCAGTAGGCGTACGGTGATCAAACACTATCCATAGTGATCGCCAAGTGACATAATTAGAC
>JAIOSN010000285.1 GCA_021107605.1 Anaerolineae bacterium
AAATCTGTGTACTCTGCGCCTCTCTGCGGTAAAATCTCCAGTATCTTCTCAATAAATAGGGGGAAACATGGCGGTTCTGGCATGCTCACCACGGAGCAACTGAGAAACAATTAGCTCACCGCCAAGACACTAAGAGGAAAATTTAAAAACTCAGTGTTCTCCGTGCCTCTGTGGTGAAAACTACCCCGAAATATTGAGATGATACAATCTCCAGCTATTTCAGCGAGGTCAAAGCCGGTCTGCTACCTATCTCCTATTGCTCTCCAACTCTAATTTAGGTAAAATAGCATAGGTAAAATAGCAAGTGAGATTTATCCCTCAAAGGAGCCAAAATCATGAATAGAGTAAAGTTGTTGACTGCCGCACTGCTTATCTTCCTGGGAGCTAGCCTTCTCTCACAAGTTCCGGGAGCTGTTATCTCCCAACCGCCGGAACCGGAAGTACATGTTGCCCCTCCACTCCGGGCGCCAGATAATCATTCTCCCACCCCCTTGGATCCGGCGACCTTGCCGGTGGTGCGTTCCCAGGGAGGCGGGCTTAAAGCCGTGGTCATCGTCGGCGATGTGGAAAGCAGCACGCAGACTTATAAGAACGATATGGATCAAGCCATAACAGCGCTCCAGAACCACGGGGTCGCGATTTCCAAATTCTACTACGGGGATAGCACTTTCTCTTGGAGCGACATCGTTGCAGCGGCGACAGACGCCAACTTCTTGCTCTACATGGGGCATGGGATTTATTGGAGCGGTACTTGTACCAACCCAGGTCTGGTCGGTGGTTTCTACCTGGGAAACTCTGAATTTGTCTCGCCAGATCAAGTGCGGAGCGATTTAGCAGGCCGGTTAGCTGATGATGCGGTGATCATCTTTAGCCATGCCTGCTTCACTGCTGGGAACTCCGGCTGTGATGATACCGGTAGCGGCTGGCCTTCGCAGGCAGAGGCCGAGCGCCGGGTCAAAATGTACGCGGAGCCATTTGTGGATATTGGGATGGAGGCTTATTTCGCCAACAACTACTTCAACTCGGCGGCAAATTATGTCAATCAACTGTTGACAGAACCAACTACCCGGCAGAATATGGGAGATATTTTCAAGAGCGTCTATCCGTATAGTCCCGGGAATTTCCGCGACCTCAGTTACCCGCAGGCAGGGTACGATCTCTGGCTCAGTGGTAATGCCGGCGCTTGGTCTGATGCTTTTGTAGGGATACCAGATTACACTTTCCTCGGAGATACGCAACCTGAGCTAGGAGATCTAACTGGCGCGCACGCTTTTACCTACCAGGCGACGAACGGACAACTGACTCCCCCAGCTTACGAAGTAACGCCACTCAATGTGGGCAATGATGAGACGCTAACTTGGTCCCTGGAGACTTCCGGGGAGTGGTTCACGGTCACTCAACCCGGCGGCAGCACCCCCGATAGTTTCTCTATCGTCCCCGTGACTGCGACCCTGGAGACGTTGCCACCCGGTTCCTACTCCGGCACCGTCACAGTGACTGTCACCGCTCCAGCCGGCACGGTGAACGCCGAGCAACGGATTGATCTATCCCTGACGGTGCAACAGCCCACGCTAGCCCCCCTCCCCAGCTCGCTGAATTTTACTTACTATCTTTCAGATACCATTTTGCTCCCTGCCCAGCGGCAAATTACGCCACAAAACAGCGGTTCCGACGACGCGCTCGTCTGGACGTTAGCCTACACGGGAACATGGTTCTCCATCACCCCGCTCGGCGGCACGACGCCGGCCGCTTTTACCATTGAGCCGACTACCTTCAGCACCACGGAGGAGCTCACCTATACCGGCATGGTAACTGTCACGGTAGTTGAGCCGCCAGAGACAGATAACTCCCCGCAACAGGTAGCGGTGACTCTGCGCGTGGTAGCCGCGGAGAGGCCCAAAGTCTTCCTCCCCCTCATTCTGCGCAATTATACGCCCCCCATTCTTGCTCACATGCCTAACGATACTTACTACAATGACCAATGGGCCATGGATAAAATCAACGCGCCTTTGGCGTGGGGAAGGTCACAAGGTGACGGAATTCTGATCGCCGTGTTGGATACCGGTGCGGATTTTGGGCACGCGGATTTGGCGGGGAAGTTACGCTCAGATATCGATCACGATTACATCAACAACGACACTACCGCGCAGGACGACAATGGACACGGCACGCACGTCGCGGGGATCGCGGCGGCGACTACCGACAACACGCGTGGGGTGGCTGGATTAGGATGGAATGCGACGGTGTTGCCACTCAAAGTGTTGGATGCCGCAGGTTCTGGTGGGACTAGGGGCATAGAGGATGCCATCTACTACGCCACCGACCACGGAGCCAAGATCATCAGCATGAGCCTGAGTTCAGAGCCTGACCAGAATTTGAATTGTATCAGCGACACCCCTTCATTGGCTAACGCGATTGAATATGCGTATAACCACGGAGTTTTAGTCGTCACCGCGGCCGGCAACGCTTACGGGAATGCCGATAAGGTCATTCCGGCCAACTGTCCGCACGTGCTTACCATTGGCGCAACGACGTCAAGCGATCAGCGAGCCTCATTTTCCAATACCGGCAATGTGATAGATCTGGCCGCGCCGGGGAGTTCAATTTTGAGCACGTATTGGCCTGGGGATGGATATGATTACCTGAGTGGCACTTCCATGGCGACGCCCTACGTCTCTGGATTGGCGGCGTTGGTGTGGGCAGCACATCCCACTTACACGC
>JAIOSN010000090.1 GCA_021107605.1 Anaerolineae bacterium
GCCGAATTCGTGCTCAACTCTGATACAACAACGGTGTATCGTATGAACACAGATGGAACCAGCCTGATAAAACTGATAACTTTCCTCCCCGGGATGCGTGACGCAAATGTAGCCTGGTCACCAACGAGAGATTGGATAGTTATCTACTCCATCCCCATCCCCATCTCTCCTGTTCCAGTCTATCTAGCTGAACCAGATAGAGCAGAAGTGAGAAAAATAACCGAACTTCCAGGAAGGCCAAGTTTGTTAGCCTGGACTGAGGATCAAACAGGATTAGTCTTCTATGTTTGCAGTGGCACTCTAGGGACGAACGAAATCGTAGAAGTGAGAAGCGACGGCAGTGTGCGCCTATTGGTAACAGGCGAAGGTAGAATACCCACCTGTCCATTCTTGGGAAGCCTATCTCCTGACCAAAAATGGTTTGCCTTTTCCACAAGTAAGGAGTTATCTATGATAGAGCTCTCTGATAATTGTCACTACCAGATTCTTCAGGGCTATCAGGTGTCAAGTATATTGTGGCTTCCAGAAAATACGCCTCCTCAATTTCAGCCATAGCATTAGTGAAGGAGTTACGATGTCCAAGACGATGAATAATTTTCTGGTCAAGTACAAGCCAATACTGATAGCAGTTGTCACCCTCTTGATAGCTGTAGCAATTGCGGATCCTTCGGCAATCCAGGTGACCGCAACTTCCGTACGACAACAGCCTGTGCGCTTCCTGTCTCCACCTTACTACGGAACCACCACTGTATCCAGCATATATGATCATGAATATCCAGACTATAGCACCATTGGCCAAGTACTGCATTACGACAACACTACGACCGGTAGTGAGGCACGCCAGAATTACGACGGACATAATGGTATCGACTATTTGCTACGGTACGAATTGGTACGCGCGGCAGCGCCCGGTGACGTGATCTACGCCGGATGGGATGTACCTACAGTTCACAGTGGGTGATACGCAGATCTGGGTTTATACGTGCATCTGCGACACGCCAATGACTACGACACTCTCTACGGACACTTGAGCGTCCTGCGCGTTCAGACAGACGATAAAGGAATCTGTGAAGCCAATGAATTTGGTTGCGTTCTGGGCATCAGCGGCAGCACGGGACATTCTTCCGGCCCGCACCTCCACTTTGAGTTGGAACCGCCTGGTAGTGATTGGTCTGTTAATCCCTACGGATGGATCGGGGGTACCGGAAATGACCCGTGGGAGAAGTGGACGCGCAAAGACCCTGATAAGTATGGGTTTCCTCACGTCAGTTATGATCTCTGGCAACATTATCCCAGCATCACCAATGGGGATGTCTACCCTTCCGGTGCTTCGCTCACCGCCCCGCCCATGGCCGAGAACGAACCCGGCTATGTCACCGTTGACGATGGCGATGCGGACTACTCCGAGACCCCCGGCTGCTGGACGGAGGACAACACGGCCGGCTGGGCCGGCGACCATCGCCACCGGGATGTGCCGGGCAGCGATTGCACGGCTACCTGGAACTTCCCCGCGAGTCAGCCGGCTGGATACTACAACGTCTTTGTCTACGTTGTTCCCAATGACCACGCGGCAACCGACGCGGCGCAGTACACGCTGCGCCATACTGAGTCTCCATCTCAGCCGGGGAACAAGCAGAGCGCCCTGGCCCGTGTAAACCAACTGGTCTATCCGGATGCCACTCATCACCCCTCGTCCTGGGTCTATATCGGCACGTACTACTTCAACAACCAATATGGCGCCGACTATGTGCGGCTGGAAGCGCAGCCGTTAGATCCGGTGGGCACAACCAGCATTGCCGCCGACGCGGTGCGCTTTGCGCCCGTGGTGTATCGCGTCTATTTACCCCTTACCCTGAAGCGTTGGCCGCCGCTTCCCGACATCCCGGTGCTGAACGCGATCGCCAATCCCGAGAGCGACGGTGACTACCCGGTGAGTTGGCAGCGGGCGGACCTGGCCGACACGTATCTTCTGCAAGAAGCGCCCAACGCTGCTTTCGGGGGTGCAGTGCCGCGCTACTCCGGCGCGGGTACCTTGTGGACGGCGACCGGCAAAGCGGTGGACACGTACTACTACCGCGTGAAAGCGCGCAACTCCTGGGGCGACAGCGGTTGGAGCAACGTGCGGCAAACCACCGTCCGGCCCCCGGCGGGCTGGCAGACCATCGCCGGCCAGGATTTCGAGGGTGCTTTCCCTGGTGAATGGATTACGTTCGACAACAATGGGGCAACTGGCGGGGAGTACTACTGGGATGATCGAACCTGCCGAGCCTACACAGGCAGTTACAGTGGGTGGGGAGTGGGGGGCGGCGCTCAAGGGGCAGGGTTGGCTTGTGGAAGCAACTATCCTGACGATGCTTACAGCTGGCTATACTATGGCCCCTTCGATCTGGAGGACGCCATTGCCGGTGAACTCGCGTTCAAATTGTGGCTCTACAGTGACCTGGACTACGACCAGGTTTCCTACGTTGCTTCGGTTGACGGCACACATTTCCAGGGTTATAGTATTTCAGGAAACACCCACGGCTGGGGGGCCCTAGGGTTGGATCTGGCGGATGTTCCGAACCTGGGCAACTTGCTGGGGGAAGCGCAGGTGTGGGTGGCGCTCATCTTTTCCAGCAATGATTCCGTGAACTACGCCGAGGGCGGCTACGTGGATGATGTGGTGGTACGGAAATGTTTCAGGGGGCCTTGTCCCAGTGGGAGCCAGGGGCTGCTTGCTCCGGGGGCTGAGCCCGTGAGAGTAATTCCGGCGACGCTGATACGGCGCCGGTAAGGTGCTGCTGGCTTTTTTCGCATAAGAGCAAAAGCCGCACTTACCCTGCTCCCCGCCCCCGTCTCAGGGGCGTCCCCAGGGCCAGGCTTCTCGTCAACTTGCCCCCCCGGGAGCGCGCAGCCTATTTAGAGCGTTTGGGAAGAGCAGTGTCACTTTTGCCATGGTGCGTTTTTCCAGTAGACTCAACTTTCAACTTGTAACCTTTAACTTTTAACTAGTAACTCTCATCCTCAAAGGAGGTTTTTTTATGGCTAAAGGTATGGTTATTATTGATGTGGATCGCTGCAAAGGCTGTGGCCTCTGCACCCACGTCTGTCCCGTCAACATCCTGGAACTTTCGCCAGATACTTTTAACGCGAAAGGCTATCATCCAGTAACGGTGACGGATATGGATGAGTGCATCGGCTGCGCGTCTTGCGCGATCATCTGTCCCGACGTGGTCTTCACCGTATATCGCCGCCGGCGTCAACGAGCCACGGCGAGAGTATAAAAAAGGAGAAGAGAACAATGACAAAAGAATTACTCAAAGGTAACGTCGCGTTTGCTGAGGCCGCCGTGCGTAACGGGCTTCAGGCTTACTTCGGCTACCCGATCACCCCGCAAAGCGAGTCGCTGGAGTACCTATCCGGGCGCATGATTGAACTGGACCGCGTCTTCCTCCAGGCTGAGAGCGAAGTGGCGGCCATCAACATGGTCTACGGCGCGGCTTCCTCTGGCGTGCGCGTAATGACCTCCACTTCCGGGCCGGGATTGGCCCTCATGGCGGAGGGGCTTTCCTACATCGCTGGCTCCGAGATTCCCGTCGTGGTCATCAATATGATGCGCGGCGGCCCCGGCTTGGGCAACATCCAGCCATCACAAGCCGATTACAACTTTATGACCAAGAGCGCGGGACATGGCAACTTCCACC
>JAIOSN010000160.1 GCA_021107605.1 Anaerolineae bacterium
AACCGGGATACCAGGCGTCGGTCAACACCACGTAACCGGGCCGCGCGGCCTCTACCGCCAACTCCACCTGCTCGGCGGCGTAGGAGAGCACCCGGACGCTCTCTGCCGGGGGGAGGTCTTGGCCCGCTTCCACTGCTCTCGCCGGACCTGCCAAAACCACTTGCGCGGCGGGATCAAAGGCCGGCGCACGCAAGGCGACGAGCGCGGCTGGATCAAAGGCCGGCGCACGCAAGGCGACGAGCGCGGCGGCATCATCCGCCGCCGGCACGGCCGCGTGTACCAGGAAAGCGCGCGGCTGGGAGCGCAGATTCTCGTAAATCTTCACGTCGCCGGAATGTGCCAACCGGAAGTGGTCGGAGAGCACCAGCGAGTAGAACGCCCCGGTGCGCGTATCCAGCAGCGCGGCCCCGGAGAGCTGCAAGCCCTCGGCTCCCGCGTGGAAGGCGATCTCCGTGGGAGTAGCCAGATCGGGCCAGGTAAGCGTGATAGGGGCCGCGTCCGAGGCCGCCTGTGGCAACGGCAGCCTCACCAGCTCCCCATCCGCCAACAGCACCGTGACCTCACCCGCGCCCGTGTAGAAGAGAGTGAGCGCGTTGGAGGTGAACTGCTCCGGCAGCCAGACCACGGTCAACGTCTCCCCGGCAGCCAGCACGGGGCGGAACTGGCGGTCGTAGAAGACACCCTCCGCCCAAGTGTCGGCGACTTTATCCGTGATCAAGAAGCGCACATTTAGCAGGGAAAGCCAACGCTCATCGGGGAGCACGTCCAAATTCTCGCGGAGGCGGCCATCCACGGTGCCGCCGGGCAAGAGCAAGCGTGTGAACTCCGCGTAGTGGCGCAACGGCAGCAACCCGCCATCGTAGCCATCCACAGCTGGTGCCTGGAACGCCAACGGCAGGTTGGGCGTGAGCACCTCGCGGGACTTCGCGGCCACCAGATAGGCCCAGAGCGCGTCGGGGGAGAGCGCGGCAGCGTAGAGCGATTCGAGCTCGCGCTCGTCGCCCACCTCGAAGAGCAGCTGGGAGATGCTGAGAAAGCGTCCTGGCGGCTCGCCGGCCGCTTCCGCAGCGCGGGCCGCGGCGACCAGATGCGCCGTCGCCGGGCGGAGGTCACTGTAAGCGCGCGGCGCGGTCGCGTCGGCATGTGGCAGTCGCTCGGCGGAGAAGAAGAGCTCTGCAAAGAGCAACGCGAAGAGCAGTCCCCGCCGGAGCCAGCCCGGGAACTGAGTTTTCACTGCCGAGAACCCTAGTCCGGCCAAGAGCGCAGCCCCCAGAGTGTAGAGCGCCAGGTAACGGGCCGGCGCGCGGAATTGCACAACACCAGGTAATCCCAGTCTAGCAGCCAACAGATAGAGCGGGTTGTAACCACCCAGCGCAAGGAATAATCCAACCCCAATTAAGACCAAGAGAGAGCGCAGCTCTGGCCGGTGCGAACTCCAAGCCAGCCACCCACCCCATCCAGCCAAAAATAAACCCGCCAAACCCAGATAAGCCACGCCTTCCGGGAACAGGAGCGCACAGAGGTACGGAGGCAGTAGCGCGTGGTGCAGTTGCCAGGGCGCCACGGAGAAGGAGATGGCCTCGCGCCAGGGCAAGCCGCCGGCCCGCAAGGAGAATTGGGCCAGCTCGAAGGTGGGGAAGAGTTGCACGCCCGCCAGCAAAACCGCCAGGCCAAAGGGCCAAAAGGAGAGCCAGAACCGCCAAAACTTAGGGCGTCGCGGGCCGAGAAAAAGATACCCGCTCCCGCGAAGAACAATGACTCCCACCACAGCGATGAAGGCAGTCTGTGTATGTCCGGCCAATAAGATCAGGGCAAAGGCCAAAATGGGCAGCGGCTGCTGGAGATGGAGGGTTTTGGGCGGAGAACTTCCAACTGCGGATTCAAAGACCAGCGGTAACCAAGCCAGTCCCTGCAACTGGTTGAGGTGCTCCACATGGACGCCCAAGAAGCCGCCGCCCGCGTAGAGCAGACCGGAGAGCGCAGCGCCCCACGGCCCCGCGCCCAATTTTCGCGCCAGCCGCCAGGCGGTGAGCGCGGCCACACCCAGATGGAGTAGTACGCTCCAGTGCAGAGAACGGGCCAGTCCCGTCAGAGTGGTATCGGAGAGCGACCAGAGCAGCCAATTGAGCGGGTAAAAGAAACCGACCTGGGAGTTAGCCAGGAGCGGCGCGCCCGCGAAGAGCTGAGGATTCCAGAGCGGCAGCCGCCCGGCGCGCCAAGCGCGCGCCGCAGCCGTCCAATAGGGGAAGAAGTAGGTTTGCAAATCGCCCCCGGCCAAGACCCAGCCATTCACCACCAGACGGCGGTAGAGCAGGGCCAACAGGAGCAACATGGTGAGGAGGGAAAGTATCTCAGTGCGGTATTTTGATTGAGGTTGATGGTTTTCTTTCATAGGTATCGAATGTGTCGGATTAGTGCATAGGGATTGGTGAAGAGGGATTAGTGCCCGCTCGCGCGCTAGAGTTCTGTCATTCCGAGCCAGAGCGACGCGCCATGCACGAAGTACGCCAACAAGGAAGATCTAGCATCTGGCGAAGGCCTCCAAGCAAAATCGGGAGATTCCTCGCTTCCCGTCAGTCATGTTGTTCCTTCTGGTCGCTCGGAATGACAACGGCTTTGAATTACCAATTTGCCGATTTGCCAATTTGCCGATTTGTCATTTGCCGATTTGCCATTCGCCATTTGCCATTTGCCGATTTGCCATTCCCTCACTGACAAAGCTGTTGAGTTTGTAAAGTGTTGGCATCATCAGGAGCGATGCGCAAGGCAATCTGGATGTAAGGTTCCGCCTCGTCACATTCATCCAGGAAGTAGTAGCAGAGAGCCAACGTGTAATAATGCTCAATCGGGGGACCAGAGACGGCGCCGGTGGCGCCCTTATCCTCCACCACACCCTGGGTATTTAGTCGAAGTAGAGCCGTGTGAACGGTACCTTTCTCTGGGGTGAGCAACGGTTCAAACCAACCCACGTAACCATGCCCGTCCGGCGGGTCAGGTACCCCCTCGATCTTCAAGATGTAGCGGCCATCCACCGGCGTTAGGCGCACGTAACCATGCAGGTCCGTGTACGGCCCCCGACCCTGCAACATCGCCCGCAGGGGATAGGTAATGTCGGAGGGATGTAGAAAGGTTCCCACGGCCAGCTCCTCACCCGTAGGTTCCGTAAGCAGCTGCCCGCTTGGTTCCAACGTGAGTCGGAAGAAGACGGTCCGGCGGCGACTAGCCGCCTCGCCGTAACGAATAGCATCCTTGAAGAGCGGGATAGATCCCTCGTAGTTGCGCCGCTGCCAATGGTAGGTGGCAAGGTGTCCCAATGCTTGCCAATAATGCGGTTCCACTTCTAGCGCCTCTGATAGGAGCTGTTCTGCCTGCTCATTCTCGCCTTGCAATAGATAGCTCCAACCTAATCTATCCAGCGCGGCAACACTGCCCGGATCGTGCTCAATGGCCGCCTCATAACTCTCCACCGCGCGCGAGAACCGTCCCAACGCCTCATAATTCCGTCCAATCGCCAGGTAGATATGCGTCAGCGTACTGTGCTGCGCCAATGCCGCCCGGTACTGCTGGATAGCTGCGGAGTAATTTCCCTGTACCTCCATAACGTAACCCGCGTTTCGCAGTACATCCACCTGGCGGTTATCTAAATTCAGAGCTTGATCAATATCCACATTGGCCGCCGCCCAGTTCCCCACATCAATGTACGCCTCGGCCCGGTAAGCGTACGCCTCGGCCAGAGAGGGATTAACGGCTATCGCTTGATCACAGGTCTCAATCGCCTTGCCGGGCAACCCCAGCCAATCATACGCCAGACAGAGCACGGCCAGAGCAGGAGCGTTTTCGGGGTCACGGCGCAGCACTTCCCGCGCCAGATCCAGCCCTTGCTCTGGATGCCCCTGCAGGATCAAAAGGCGAGCTAAAGCCACGTACAATTTCAGCTGCTCAGGTTCCAGATCCAAGGCCGCGCGATAGGCCGCGATAGATTCATCTAACTTCCCCTCCCAATAGAGGTCCGAGGCCTCAGCCGCAAAGGAGACCGCAGAGCGCGTGGGAGTAGCCATCGGCGTGGGAGTATTTAGGGTGGGCATTGCAGGAATGCCACCTCTGGAAGTATAGATGAAGTAAAGTCCTCCTACGTTCAAGCAGAGCAACAATAAGATCCGCCAGAAGGTGGAACGCCGGCGGCGCCGGCCAGACGAAGAGAAACTAAATCCCATAAACGGCTCCTCTGAAAATAAGTCTAAAGTCGCAAGTCAAAAGTCTAAAGTCTGCTTCAAAACCGAGGCGTTTACGTCAGTGAAACATTTTCGTTGTTGTTGGTATGGCATCCCATATAGGGACTCCTCTAAAAAGCCCGAGCTGAAAAAGCCAAGCCTTTCACCGCAAAGGCGCGCGGGCGCAAAGATTTGAATACTTAACCTTCAAAAATTAACTTTTTGACCGATATTAAATATTTTCAACCTAAAACTATTTTTTG
>JAIOSN010000145.1 GCA_021107605.1 Anaerolineae bacterium
CGCGGTGGGCGGGAGGATACGGTGTTGCGTGAGTGATTCGCGTTGCGCCGGAGTTTCGCAGGCGCCGCAGCCCAAGCAAAGCCCAGGCGCGCCCTCCTGTCCCAGACAGTAACCCGTATCATGCCCCGCCAGTGCTCGCTGATAGGCGTGATAGAGAAAGTGCAGTGAGACGCCCCCCGCCACAAAATCCAACGGGAAAGGATAATCTGGCCCCTTCGCTCCCAGGAAAGTCTCGTTCCACTGCCCGTGCGTTTGCATCCAGCCACGCAGTGCTTTCCAATAGCCCGCCGCGAGACGTAGATCGTAGCAGTACCCGGCCTCTGCCAGTTGACGCAGCGGCTCGTGGAGCCAATAACCACCCAGCGCCAAGACCTGAGAGACGGCGTAGTCGGGCCAGGGCGTCGCCAGTCGAAACTCGAAGCCGTTGGTCTCACAAATTGATTGGACGGGGTCGCTAATCTGCCGCCACTCATCCTCTTCCAGGAAGAGCCGGTCGTGACGGAGCGGCGTGCAGGGCATCCGCACCAAACGCCCCGCACTGACCATCAGGCGGATGCCCGGGTTAAGACACCGGTGCAGCCCCTGGAGGTCACGCATAAAGTCGCAGAACTCGGCAATATCCGTCGCGTCCTCATGCCCGGTGAGGATATAGAAAAGCTTGATCTCGCGGATCTTCGCACGCAGCAGCACCGCCAGAGTCTCCATGATCTCCTCGGTGGTGAGAGTCTTGTTCAAGAAAGCCCGCTGGCGGGCGCTGACACCTTCGATGCCCAACGTGAAGTTGCGCTTGTCGGCAGCGACTTCGGCGCGCAAGAGGCCCGGGGTGGAGTGGAGGATATCCACACGCTGGCTCTTGAAGCTGACCCGGTCGAAGATATGGTTGAGTTCCAGGAGTAAGTCGAAGATAGCGGTGTGCGTGTTGAAGTTGAAGCTGTAGAGCTCCAGCGTATCGGCGCCGTGCTGGCTCTTGAGACGCCGGGCGGTCTCCAGAATGTCGTCCAGAGGCAATTCGCGGTACGGTTTGCGGTCATAGCCCTCGAAGCAGAAGGAGCAGAAAGCCGGGCAACCGTAGTTGATTTGCAGCCGCGCGGTCCCGGCATGGGGACTGTTGAGCAAGGGATACTCCGTGATCTGGTCTTGAATCTCTGGCGAGGCGTAGAGAGCCTTCACGACCGGCTGCTCAAGACCGCTCCCTGCAACCCAGAGGGCAGTGGTGGACGCGGCGGCACGTCTCATCCGTTCCCGTTTGGGCAACTGAGAGCCGGCGCACAGCGTTTGAAGTAATGCTCCCACAACAACTTCGCCTTCTCCCAAAAAAATAGCATCGACAAAACTATCACCGGTGGAAGTGATCAAGGCTTGGGTGGCTAAGGCGTTGGAACCGCCCAAGATGAAGAGCGGCCAGGAAGCGTCGCGCTCGCTTGCCAGCAGAGGAATACCGGAGTGGTGCAGCAGGTAGGGTAGATTTATCAGTTCCAGGGTGTAAGAGTTGGAGATAAGCACCAGGTCGAATTCCTCAGCGGAGCGATAGGACTGGCTACCTACCAGGTAGGGCATTTGCGCGGCGGCCAACCGCTGGCGGTCATGTGCTGGGGGAAAAAAGGCCATATCAATATAAGCGGCCGGCAACTCGCGGCGGGCTGCCTGGTAGAGGAAGAGATGGGGGGTGGAGAGATAGACATCGCGAAAGGGAGATAGGCGCACAATCAAGACCCGGAAATCCGCCTCGGCAAAGGCCGGGTTCTGAAAAGTAGGATTGTCGCGCGGCAAGTAGGCGGCCGCGCTCTGGAAAAGCGGTTGCTGCTCAGCGAAAAACTTATAGTAGGTCATGGTTAGTCTGATAGTCTGGTAGTCGAGCAGTCAATTGATCGGGTAGTCCACTTCAGCGGTCATCGCTCAGTAGCGCGGATGCCTTATGCCCATGCGGAAAAGGATCAGCGGTTAAAAAATGGCGTTAGCGAAAGTTCTACTACTTAAACGGTTGTTTTTCTCTGTGTTCTCTGTGCCCCTGTGGTGAACTATTACTGTACATGCGGCCATAAGCAATTATAATGAGTTGCTGGTAAGCTGTCAACAGGAGGAGAAGAATGTCACGTGGGGATATTTACGGGTTAGTGTTGTCTTACGTTTACGCTTTTGGATTGCTCTTTGGGGTGGAGGCCGTGGGCAAGCATCTCAAATGGCCGCAACGGGTGACGCGCAAGCTGGTCCATATCGGCGCGGGGATGTGGGCCTGGGGCATTCTCTATTTTTTCACCAAGCCGAGCTACGGGATCATCCCCTTCGCCACCTTTATCGTGCTAAATTACATCTTCTATCGCCAACAAGCATTCAAGGCGATGGATGCGCAGGATGAGACGTTAGGCACGGTTTATTTTGCTATCTCCATTACGCTACTCTTCGGGTGGCTCTGGCGCACCGAGGGAGGAGTAGATCGCATCCCGTTGGCGATGGCAGCAGTGATGGCGATGACGTGGGGCGATGCGCTGGCCAGCTTGGTGGGGCAAAAGTGGGGGCGGCATCAGTACACGACCTTCGGGCATCAACGTTCCTGGGAAGGGACGGGCGCAATGGCGCTGGTCAGTTTCGCGGTCATGCTGCTGACGCTCTGGTTGCTACCCGGCTCGAGTCTGAGTCCCCACAGTGTAGCGCCAACCTCGCTCTGGTTGATGTGCATCGCCGGGGCGATAGCGGCAACGGTAGCCGAGGCGTTTTCTCCAGCCGGCACGGATAATTTGAGTGTACCGCTGCTAACGGCACTGGTGCTGGTCGGATGGGATAAGTTCGGGGCTGCGCCGCTAGCGCAAAACATCGTTCCGGGGTTGGTCATCAGCGGGTTGATCAGCGGGGGCAGTTACCTGAAAGGCGCGCTCTCGCGCACGGGCGTGCTCGGCGCACTCTTAGTCGGCACCGTCATCTTTGGATTCGGCGGCTGGGTCTGGGGAATGTTGCTGATCACGTTCTTCCTCTTCTCCAGCGCGTTATCGCGCTACAAAAAGCAGTTCAAGGAGACGCTGGCGGAGAAGTTCGCCAAGGGATCACGGCGCGATCTGGGACAGACGTTAGCCAACGGCGGGGTAGGCGTGCTGCTTACGCTGGTCGCGTGGTGGCAGCAGGAACCGCTGCTCTTCGCGGCCTTTGTCGGCGCTCTGGCCACGGTCAACGCCGATACCTGGGCCACCGAGTTGGGCATCTTGAGCCGGCGCCCTCCACGCCTGGTCACTACTGGGAAAGTGGTAGCGCCGGGCACTTCAGGCGGGGTCTCGTGGCTGGGGACGTTAGCGACCCTGGCAGGAGGATTGTTCATCGGACTGGCAGCCCTACTGCTCCAGCTGGCTGCCGATCATTGGAGCGGCTTTGGATGCGCTCAAATTGGGTCATGGTCGCGGGAAGCAACGTTGATGTTGCTGCCCGCCGCCACGCTGGGCGGTCTGCTGGGCGGATTCTGCGATAGCTTGCTGGGCGCGACGGTGCAAGCCAGTTATTATTCTTCAGCACGTCAGAAGGAGACGGAAAAAGAATTAGAGCTCGATGGCACGCCCAATAAATTACTGCGCGGCTGGAAATGGTTGAACAACGATTGGGTAAATGCGCTCAGCTCGATGGTGGGAGCATTGACATCGTTGGGAATGGTCTGGTGGCTAACAAATTAGTCAACCGGCTGAGAAACCAAATCTTTCGCCACGGAGAGCACAGAGATTTTAATCAACTTTA
>JAIOSN010000130.1 GCA_021107605.1 Anaerolineae bacterium
CAACCCGGCTAGAAACTAAGAGAGAACTCTTTTTAACCCTCTCCTTATTAGCACTGCTCACCCTCGGTTGGAAGGCAAGTCGCCAAACTTGGTACAAAGACCGGGGGGCCAGAGCTGTATTGCTGGGCTGGTGTGGCTTCTGCCTGCTCTTCGAAATAGGCCACCACCTCGCCGGGCCGCGGGGAATTTTAACCCTTACAATTCCCGTCACCCTCCTGTTTTGGGGCGCGCTACTGGCAATCGCCCGCTGGTATCTGCTCCCCATCATCCCCAATTTTGAAGAGTGTTCCGTAACAGCGACGGCTGCGCCCTTAAACACCTTCCAATTTATCAAACTGCGGCTAGAACTCATCTGGAAGCTCTGTTGGGAAGGCAACGCGGAACAATCCACAGCCGAGCGTAGAACACGCGCGGTGAAGATCGAACGTTATCTTGACGAGTGCGCGAAAAGAGTCCGGGCCTTACGCGCTCCCCACAACCTCGCCATGAAGAGCATAATAACTTTTATTCTGGGAACCAATTACCCTTACATCGTCGTGGAGGACCGCACCACGACCACGCGAGTGCCGGGCAACCACCTCAAAGGGCTACTCGCCGGGCCAGGGATCGTTATCACGCCACCCGACCAAACGGTGGCTATCTGGAATGGGTTGCAATTCAGAGGAGTGCCAGAACCAGGACTGACTTTCACGCATGTCTTTGAGACCATTCAAGAGACCTTGGATTTGCGACCTCAACTACGCGCCTTTCCGGTGCGGGCCAAAACCAAGGATGGCATCCCCGTCAGCGTACTGACCTTCGTCCCCCACCAGTTGGATCCACGGCAGCGAGTAAAAGAGGAGGCAGCCCCGCAATTGGGTCGCGCTTATCCTCTGAATGAGAAAAATATCTTTAAGGCCATCCATCACGAGGCGGTGGAATACCGGCGTGAAGGGACCGGCCCGCAACAAGTCGAGTTCCGTGAAAAAGGCGGTTGGGATACTAGCGTGCCCCGTAAAGCGCAAGAGATTCTGATCAATGTGTTAGCCGATTACACTTTTGACGAGCTCTGTGCACCGTTTGATAGGAAACGTGACCCCCGCACTGAGATCCGGAACCGCTTTATGAGGGAATTGACGAGCGTTATCGAGACGGATGCCCGGCGCGGGCCGCTCCCTTCCGCAGCTTGGGGGATCCAACTTGTAGGCGGCGGCATCAGCAATATATTGCCGCCTGATGAAGAGGATTGGCAGAAAGATACCGTCTGGCGCACCCGTATCGATAATTGGCGGATAACCTGGGCCAGCAAAGCAATCCCGGCCCTGGCCAGAGGGAAAGCCGCCGCTTTACGGAGTGTCCAAAAAGCGCACCTTGAATCTCACTACCAGCTCATTGACCGCCTCACCAAACGACTGCACCAGCTGGACGCCCCCACCAAAAACGCGCTCCGAGATGCGGTCGCCTGGTACTTTGCAGATACAGTAGAAGAGATCATTGGGGACCCCATGTCACAAGCAGCCCTCCCCCAACGCGCGATTGAGACGCTGGACGAGATAAAAGAAACTGTAGGGAAAAAGAGTATGAACCGTTCAGAGCTAGCCAGAGGCAACACCGCATGATAAATCCCCAGCAAATTCTCAAATGGCTCTTTCTACGAGTGCTGCCGCTCACTCTGCTCATCACCGCAGTGCTTGAACGTCTCGCCAACCTGACCATTATCTCCGCTTTTCAGTTGCGTGGCATGGACATCCCACCTAACACTTATGCTTGGTTGCAACTTGGCTGGGGAATGCTCTCCGCAGCTGCCGGAAACCTGCCGCCGGCCGCGCTGCCCCCGTCACTGCTCAGAGCCACGAATCTGCTGCCTACCGAGTTCGGATTCTGGCTGGCCGAGTTCATCGTTATGCTGCCAGGAGTAGTTGCCCTTGCCGCCGCCGTCCTCTTGTCCGGCTGGTACGTCAAATCCCTCTACGGCCTCAAAAACACCCAGGCCGGCAGTGAGTTCGTCTTGCGTTCACTATTTGGCACGCTAGGCTTCAAGCCGGGGTTGATCTTTCGCGCCGGCGGCGAGGTGGTAGTCGCCGTGGGGGGACAGAGCCGAGGCGCCGATTTCGTACTGCGCAAAGTTGGCGGCCCAGGCAATCTACTGCTGGAAAATAACACCGCCGTTCTCCTGGAGTGCGGGGGCAAATTCACGCGGGTAGTACATACACCTGGTCAAGTCCGGCTCAGACGCTTTGAGCGCGTCTACCAGAGCGTTGATCTCCGCCCCCAGGTCTGGCCCTTCACCGTCAGCGCGTTGAGCAAAGAAGGTCTTCCCATTCAGTGCCAGGTCAACGTCCATTTCCAAATTGATCCTGGCGAGCTGGAACCAACTCCCGAAATCCCCTACCCCGTAGCAGCGGAAACTATCTTCACCGCTGCCACCTCCACCTGGGTCCGCGAGGAAAACTGGCTAGAGAATAAGCTAAACTGGGCCGGCCGTGTCCTCATCAGCAATACCGAAGGCGCCCTCCGCTCCATCATCGCCCGCACGCCCTTGGACCAATTAGTTCCCAGCCAGATACCGGATCCCAAGAGCTCCAGCAGTCCAAGTCCCCCCACAAAAGTTCGCGGCAAAATACAACAGGAACTTTTCGACACTCTAAAAAGAGCCAGCGCCCAGCTGGGAGTTAAAATCGTAGCTGTCGTGTTGCAAGATATCGAGGTGGGGGAAATGATCCAAGAGCAGTGGGAAGACATCTGGCGCACCGGGTGGCGCAGTTGGGCCACAGAAATGATCGGAACCGGCAAAGCCATGGATTATCAGCAACTAGAGGAAGCACGCATTGATGCCAAGCTCGAATTTATAACCACCGTAGCCAACGCCCTGGATCAGGCGCGGCTCACGGGACAACTCTCCAAAAATCTGGTAGCCTTACAAGTCATTGATTCTTTACGACATCTGGGGGAGAGCAATGATTCCCTAGAGCGCACCGCCCTACCGGCTGAGACAATCAACGCCCTGGATCGCATTCAAGAGCTGCTCTCCTAGCTATGACCGCCGGGCCATTAACAACCCTACCAGTACTCTCTTCCTATCAGTATAAATGCCCCGTATCAGTTATAATGAGAGAGATTGAGAAATCAAATGGGTGCGTTTCATTGCGGTTGAATTTCTTGCAACGTGTTGCGTGTTCCGTTCTGAGAAGATTTACGCAACACGGACAGAGCTCTCCACTCATTTGAAACACACCAAATCAAATAACAGACAAGGATGATTACTGTATGTTGAAGTTTATGCCCAAACAAGATCCGGCTTCAATGTTAGCCTCCCAGCAGAAACTACCCCGTAGTACCCATCTTAAACTCTCAAAAATCAGAGCAGCGTGCCAACAAGCGGACTGGGAGACGATGCACGCGTTGGAACAACAATCTTACGAACACTGGAGTACCACTGGCGATTGGTGGAGTTACGGGGTAACACTCATCTCCTTAGGTGATGGGGTTCTCAAGTACCAGCACCCCGCGCGGGCCGAGTATTTCTATCAGGAAGCCCAACGCATTTTCCATCTGCGCGTAGACCCCACGCAACGTCGCAACGAAGCCGCCGCTACCTACGGTCTCGCCTTGACCGCCATGCTCTCTGGTCGTGGGATCAGGGCCTTAGAGTTACTAGAACACTCCATAGCGCTCCTGAAAGAATCGGAAGAGCATTGGGTGATGATGCACTCCAACTACGAGCAAGCTGATCGCTGCGAAGACAAGCGACTTTGGTTAGAAAGAATTGCGGATCAAGTCGTGGTTCAACCTGCCAGCTACCCTCAATCCCGACCAGAGATACCCCCCACGCAACCGGAAGAGAGCCTCCCTTACGGCCCTTTTCAGCGCGGGTCAGAGAAACACCCACAACATTTTGAGCGGCGCGTTTTCTGGGGAACAGCTGCTGCCGCCAGTTGAGAGCTGGCCGCCAAGAGAGTGCTAGGGGAGAACCCCCTCTAGCACTCTAACGATTACATCACCAGCCGGGTATGTTGGCTTTGAACACTGCTTTTACCAGTACAAAACTTGGCAAATCGCGCCGCCTACCCTCGAGTGAAGTCCAGTCTGGTGTAACTTCCCCGGAAGGCTCATACCTCCTTCCCCACAAGAAAGACGATTACTCTCCAGCTTGTTGCAGAACCGCATCAACGACAGCTTGGCTAATGCTGAACCCTCGCCGGCGCAGTTTTTCTAGTTCTGGGTGGACGATTGGCAACAGACCAACTCGTTTTGCTTTCAACAAAATGCCCACGGTGCCTATCTTGGGGATCCCCAGCTGCGCCAACTTCCGCCGGCCCTTTTTCTCGTCCATCAGAACCCAGTCTGCGTCAAGCTCGCGTGCCAGGACTATCGTCTCTGCCTCTCCCAAATCTAACTCATCCAACAATACCTCAACTGCCAGTCGGTCTTTGACTTCCACTGTGTGTATCCAAGTTGCAGTGGATACCTCGCGTTTTGCACCTCCGATTTCTTTCCCAGCTACGACGGCTTCATCATACACGGCTCGAGAAATATAGACTTCACCAAAAAATTGTCGCAGGAAATCAAAGCGACTAATAGTAGCTAAACCGATTAACGGCGTGGTATTTGAGACAACTATCATTGGCTAATTTGAATCTCTAGTGCTTCCACTGCCGCGAATTCTTCTTCAAGTTCCTCTGGCGTATAGTTGATATACGCAATGCCACGAGTGCGAAGCAAAGCCAGAAACTCGATACGGCTCGTGTTCAAAAGCCGCGCTGCTTTACCTGATGAAATATATCCCTCAGTGAACAGTGAAAACACCAACCACTCAATGATGCGCTGTTGAATAC
>JAIOSN010000019.1 GCA_021107605.1 Anaerolineae bacterium
GCCCGTGGCTAAAGACCACGGGCTACGAAACTACGCCCCATAAATGGGGCTAGCCGGCTTGAGCCGGCGTCGCTACGTAGCACGGGCATGAAGTGCCCGTGCTACGTGCTGAGTCTTTGAAATCTCATCAACTATCCCACACGCACTTCAACATAATACCATTGATTGCCGCGCCGCGCAAAAAACCACCCCAGTTCCAAAGAATAGTGTGGATTTAGAAAGCTGTCGTTACAACAACCATGATGCAGAACCTGATCGTACTCCTGCCCTAGCACTCGCCCATTGTATGATATCCCTACCTTGTCATCTTTCTCATAAAAGTAAAACGGCTTGCCTCCCAAGATGGTAAATCCAAAGCTTTCTCCATATCCAAAAATGCGGTTTAGCTCTTGACCGTCTTGCAGGATATGCCCTTTGACTTGTCCATCCTCGTCCAGTTGCTTGAATTCGATCACCCAATGCTCATCATAACTCCACGGCGCTATCGAGGCATTCCCATTCAGACCATCAAGCAGCGCTTCATACACCATTTCTTCCCCAACGTAAACGTGAATGTGATCCCCTTCTAGCCGGAGATCCGTCTCCACCACCACCAATTCATTCTCAACATAAACAGGCGTTGACGAACTGTGGAAGATTGACCGGTAGGATCGGCGTCTCGCCAGAATTTCCTGGGTATCGCCGGTGAGGACTTCGAAATAAACCTCCAAGTCGGGGACTTCCGGGCGGCCTTGCAACGCGTATTCTTCAATGTGTATATCAGGAGTCGGGCTACAGGCTGTGAGCATAACCCAAATACCCAAGCTCGCCAAACATATTCTTCGCATCATTTGCTTTGTCACTGTCTCCCTCCCGAACGTTAGTTGACAACCCAACCACTTTCCAAATCCATTTTTATATCCTCAAGCCGTTCCTTCAACTGGCGTGAGAGAACAAGTCGTATCAGCGGTTCAAGAACCTTGAGTAATCCTCGCCAACAAATCGTCTCTCGCTGAATTAGTTTTGTTCCACCACCTTCTGCCAAGAATTGATAAGCCAAATGACCATCCATTCCTGCACCGTGGAAATCCTCTGCGAGGAATTTGCCCGGCTCAAAGCGCGTGATCTCAGACAATATCTCCCCCCGGATGAATGGCAACATCTGAACCACTTCACGGTAACGCATTCCAACGTCCGGGGGGCATGGGCGGCTATCAGAAACCCACAGAAACAACATAAATATATCCATCCTCCCATTTCGCATACCGCGTCCGAGCATCTTCACTATGAATATATGCACCATACAAGTCCTCGAAAGGCGTCCACCACTCAATCTCCTCATCAGAATGTAGTTCGTGAGGATACCATCCCCATACAAACCCACCTTCCCTATCTGCCTGGTACGGCGTCCAGCCCAGATTAGCAACATATTCACGAAATTCTTGTTCAGTGATCTTTGCTCTTAGCAAATACACATAGTCTTGCCCCGTCAAGCCCTCTTCATTCCAACGCCACTCTTGTATTTCTCCTGCTGTGGGCGGCAGTGCTTTACAAAGAGGGGATACCAAAATATTCCGGACAATCATCCATCCGCCCAGGCATACCCCAACGGTGCTCAAAAATATGACGGTAATGCTGATCGCAAGCACTTTCCGTTTATTCATTATTCTCTCACGCCGCGCTCCACGGCGCGCCAAAGTTCCTCTGCTCGCTGCGAACCTATCAGCAAGCGTTTGCCATGCAATAATTCTATCTGCACGCCACGGTCGCCACTCACATTGTAGGCCTTCCCCTGGCGCCCGTAGCGGATGCCCCAACCACCATATTCTCTGATAGGATGGTAAGTCCGCACTTCACATCGTTTCACTTCTGTGAAGGCTATTCTGCGAAAAGTCCGCTGGAACGGGGAAAAGCGCAGGTAGATACCATCATCGCGTACTTCGGTGACAAATTGACCGAAAAAGAATAACGCGGGCAAGCCCAGGCCGAAGATAAACCAGAAAACGACCAATAGAATATCTGGCATAGGTCTATCGCCAAATGGACGCTGCAGTAGCAGTTGCTCCACCATCGCATACCATACCGACCCAGTAACGACGAATACAACAATCCAAATCCAAACTTGCCGAAACTGCTGAACTTCACGGTAAATCGGGCCTGACCCCTTCTCTTGATTCATATCCCTTTCGCCTCCTTGTTGAGCGGCTCCTGACTCAATGTCATTAAGTTAAGCAACTGACCATGACCAGACCTCAGAGGTCTAATGCGACCCTCTCCCGCCAGAAATTTACCGCAAATACGCCGTAGTTTGCCGCTAGGCCGCGCTACCAGAGACCTCGGAGGTCTTATCTTAATGATATTGGTTCGATTCGGCCTACAACGCGAAAGCCCCTCTTGCGGTAGAAATTGATAGCTGCAGTATTCTGTTGAATATGCCGTATTACGTGCTCACCAACTCCCCGTAGACCCGGTCAAAGCGCCGCGCCGCCAAATCCTCCTCGCGGATCCAGAAGTAGATCAGCCCACCGCAGCCCCAACTCATGTCCGTGAGTTGATCTGAAGTGAACTGCGCCAGCAAGCGCCACCGGCGCATCTCGGCGATGAGTTCATCTCTGTTTTGGTAATTATAGTCCCGATAGGCAAAACGCCCTGCGAGGTCGCGCGCCAGCGCCACCTGGAGCCGCATCTCACCACCCTGGACTTCGTCGGGATGGCCCAGCAAACGGTGGGAGAAGTCGCGCAAAGGCTTGCGCAGTTCGCGGTAGGTCGCCCATTCCTTGATAACTGTCAGGATCGGTGTCACCGGTGGGACAAACGCCTCGTGATCGCCAATCTCCTCCAGCGGCGGCAGCGTCCACACCGTCTCGTAATCCAGCGCGCAGGCATTATAAACACTGAAAAGATAATCATAATGGTGAGCCGGCTCTTGGCGGCGTTCAAGCGTGTCAAGGGGACCGTCGTAATAGAGCACGGCGCGCCGATCTTTGCCCTCACCCCGATCATAGCCAGTCAACATCCCATCGAAGAAAAAGTAGAGCATCCCGCTCTGGGGCAACCGGCCCTCCGCATCGTAGGGCGTGAGATCCGCCAGCCGGAACTGGCCCACAAATTCCAGCAAGACGCCATCCACCACAGGCCAGGCGACGCCGGGCGGCAGATCGGGCAAGCCGCCGAGTTTGGTGCTGCCCAGGGGTGTGTCTTCTTTCACCTCGTGTGTGGTCAGGCGGATGGCGGGAGCTGTCACGCCCAGCAACGCTTCGGCGTGATGGCCCAGACCGACCTCGTGGATACGCGCGCGCAGATCATCCAAGTTTATTATGTCCATCCTCTATTGCCTCCCTATGAGATTTACGCCGCCGCAAGCGGCGGCGCAGCAACAGCCAGCCGAGCAGCACGGCGAGCAGCCCACAGCCGGCCCCCAGCAGCCAACCCGCCGCATCCTGCGCTTGCCAGACA
>JAIOSN010000299.1 GCA_021107605.1 Anaerolineae bacterium
CGGCGATTAACGTTAATTATCTGCCGACAAAAAAAGCAGCATTTATCAGCGTTTATCTGCATACCGTTGCTTGTGACTAGTGGGCTGTCAAGCGTAATTTGACAGAAACTAGTTTTACGGATTTCGGAGATTCGCGTAGGAAAACAGAGTAAAATCCGAGAACTACTTCTATCATTTTAGCCTTTACGCAACACTAGGACCAAACCAGAGTTTTGTCAGTTAATTAGCAGGCAATGTTAAATATTTTTATCCTAAAATTTTAGTTACTACTCAGGCGGGCTAGATCTCCGAGGTCTTGACATAGGTTTTGCTGGTCAAAGTACCTACCAAAACCGAGATTTCGCCACCGAGTGGCAGATTTGTAGACCTCGGAGGTCTGAAAATAGACCAGCCTGAGTAGTAACAAAAAAACGCCACCTGCGAGGATGGCATCCATGAACTCTTATCATTATCATAAAAACAAAATGGCAGGTAGATGATAAAACATCTACCTGTCCATTGTGCAATCTACTAAAAAAGCAGATTCAGTATATCTAGCTTAGCGCTTGGTGTACTGAGTCGCTCTGCGCGCCCCACGAAGACCGGGCTTTTTGCGCTCTTTTTCGCGCGCGTCGCGAGTTAAGAAGCCCGCCTTCCGTAAAAGAGGTCGTAATTCCGGGTCGTACTTCAACAAAGCCCGCGCAGTCCCCAAGCGTACAGCCTCGGACTGACCTGTAATCCCACCGCCTTTCACCTGCACGGTAACGTCAAAAAGTTCCTCAGTTTGCGTAACTTTGAAGGGAGCCAGCACATGCCGCCAATCGAACATGCGTCCAAAGTATTCCTGGTAATCCTCCCCGTTTATCAATATCTGACCTTCTCCACCGTGATAGATACGAACACGTGCGGTAGCTCGTTTCCGCCGTCCCAAACCTTCATAATAACGTCTCTCTGCCATTCTCAACTCCTTACAATTCCAGTGGCTGGGGTTGTTGTGCTTGATGCGGATGTTCCGGGCCAGCATACACTTTCAATTTCTTGAGTATTTGACGCCCCAAAATATTGCGTGGCAACATGCCTTTGACGGCTTTCTTGATCACTTGATCCGAAGATTTTTCCATCATCTGCCTTAAAGTCTTCTCTTTCAAACCGCTAGGGTACCCGGAAAACCGATAGTATTTCTTCTGATCCAATTTACGACCAGTCACTTCTATTTTCGAGGCATTGATAACAACGACATAATCGCCGCTATCAATATGTGGCGTATATTGTGGTTTATGTTTTCCCCGCAGAATACGAGCGATTTCAGTGGCCAAACGGCCCAAGGTCTGACCGGTGGCATCCACGAGATACCAAGCATGTGAAATCTCACCAGACTTAGCCATATACGTTCTTTCTATTTTTATATTCTTCACTTTAATTACTCCCTCTAACACACCAGTGCTTTCTACTGACCCACCCTCAAAACCGCAAACACAAAACTCAATAAGCCACAGCTCTAAGTGTCAGTCCTTGCGCTGCCACAGCTGGCCCGGCGTTACGCCGATCCCCTGTCCGCAACATCTCTTGAAAGTTTTCTACTGTCAAGGAATTATAACCCACCCGTAACATTGTACCCACCAAGATACGTACCATTCGGTAAAGAAAGGCATTGGCTATAATATCAAAGAGCAGCCAATCATCCATCCTCTGCCAAGATGCCTCAAAAACCTCACGGATTGTGACATCTCCCTGCGGAGGCGAGCCGAAGGCCCTGAAATCATGTATCCCCAGTAAAGCCTGTGCCGCTCTCTGCATGGCTGGAACGGAGAGTTCCTCAGACACATGCAAACTATAGCGACTGACCAAGGGATTACGAACTGCCGCTCGATATATTCTATAGCGATAGCCTCTCCGAACCGCATCAAAGCGAGGGTGAAAATCCTCCACCACTCGTTCAAGTCTTTTAATCGCTATCTGTTCAGGGAGCAACGCATTCATGCCCCGGTGAAGATTTCCAAGACTATGTCGCCAAATCAAATCAAAGGCAATTACCTGCCCCTCGGCATGTACTCCCGCATCCGTGCGTCCAGCAGCCAGAATACGGATTGGAACTGTGGTTAATTGTGTTAAAACCCGCTCCAATTCTCCTTGTATGGTAGGGACGTCCTTGTGGATTTGGAATCCCTTATATCCAGTCCCATCGTAAGCAACGATGGCCTTCACCCGCACCTATCATCCCTCTTCTACCAGCTCTAAAAGTACCATTGACGCGGCATCGCCCTTACGCATCCCCAATTTGAGCATACGTGTGTACCCACCGGGCCGGTCCATATAACGCGGAGCAATCTCATCAAAGAGCTTCCCCACGAGCTTACGGTCATTGTTCAACTGCGCCGCCGCCATACGCCGAGCATGGACTCCCTGAGCAGGGTTTTCCACTTCGGCTCTTAGTCCCCGTTTGGCACGTGTAATCAACTTCTCCGCCTGCCCGCGCATAGACTCAGCTTTAGCTCGCGTTGTACGAATCCGCCCATGAGTAAAAAGTGCAATCACGAGATTGCGGCGCAACGCCTTACGATGAGCGGTTGAACGACTTAATTTTTTCCCCGCGACACGATGTCGCATCCTAGACCTCCTGCCTTAAAGCTCCGCTTCTTCCCCGTCGCTTTTCTCGTTAGATTCTTCAAGTTCTTCCTCGAGCTCTTCGTCAAACTCTGCCGCAGCTTCCTCGCTCTCGGCTGCGAAGAACTCAGATTCAACCAAATTCTCTTTTAGCTCTTCAAGAGATTTCTCCCCAAAATTACGAATAGCAAGCAAAGCATCATTGCCACCGTGCTTTAACATCTCCAGAATTTCTCCGACGTTGGAAATTCCCGTGCGCTTGAGTGCATTATATACCCGGACTCCTAGCGCCAAATCCTCAATAGGAGTCGCATAAGCTCGCTCAGGGATGTGCTCCTCTTCCAAACCCTTCTCGACCTCGATTACCTCAAGCACCACTTCTGCCCCGGCTACCAACCGTAGGTGTTTAACCAAGATACTCGCAGCCTGTTTCAGTGCTTTCAAGGGGACAAGACAACCATCAGTCCAAATCTCTATCGTCAGTCGATCATAATTAGTATGTTGTCCCACACGGGCTGGCTCCACCTCAAAAGCCACCCTCCGCACAGGATCAAAAATAGCATCAACCGGCAAATAACCTACCGGCATCCGTTCACGCTCTCCTGCGGGCAAATACCCTCGCCCCTTCTCAACAGTGAATTCAAAATCCAACTGCGTATCATCACTATCAACAGTGAATAGGTAAAGATCGGGGTTAATAATCTCTATTTCCG
Organism: Anaerolineae bacterium; assembly: GCA_021107605.1. GTDB lineage: Bacteria > Chloroflexota > Anaerolineae > B4-G1 > SLSP01 > G713. The sequence continues at coordinate 3,297 of JAIOSN010000299.1, forward strand.
CCGGTGCTATAATATCGCCCGCGGTCACTATCCCTTCACCCGCGACACGCAAAGTCATATACTGCGTATCCTCGCCCTGCATAGTCAGCCGGACTTGTTTAAGTTGCAACATCACCTGAAGAACATCTTCCCGAACACCCGGAATAGCTGCATATTCATGTGGAGTATCCGTAAGCCGCATCGAAGTGATGGCCACCCCCTCCAACGAGGAGAGTAACACCCGCCGCAACGAATTCCCCAATGTTACCCCGTATCCACTCTCCATGGGGCCGATAATATAACGGCCATACTTGGCAGTGGTTACACCCACTTCGACTTTGGGCAGAACTGGTGCTGTTAGTACCACGTCGCCTCCTGTCTATTTAGCGTGAGTAGAACTCAACGATTAACTGTTCCTGTACCAGCACTTCAATCTCATCACGTGTTGGCAAATTCACCAACCGACCGAAGAGCTCGTCCACATCAAGACTCAACCATTGAGGGACAGCCACATTTCCCAACAATTCCTTTCGAGTCTTGAAAAAGGGTGCTGACCGGCTTTCAGGACGCACAGACACCACCATACCCGGTTTTACCGCGAATGACGGGATATCAGTCTTCCGTCCGTCAACCATAAAGTGACCGTGCCCCACCAATTGGCGCGCTTGCGCGCGGGAATCAGCAAATCCCAGTCGATAGACCACATTGTCCAAGCGCGTTTCCAATAACATCAACAAGTTTTCGCCGGTAAGACCAGGTAGCCGTTCCGCTTCGCGGAAATAACGTCGAAACTGACGCTCTAAAACCCCATAGATACGACGAACCTTCTGTTTCTCACGCAATTGTACCGCATAGTTAGAAACTCTACGATGGCGGAAAGCAGCTGCCCGTCCATGTTGCCCCGGCGGATACGAACGCTTCTCAAACGGGCACTTATCAGCATAACACTTCTGCCCTTTCAGAAAGAGTTTCTGGCCTTCACGGCGGCAAAGCTTACACGAAGGGCCTAAATATCTTGCCATATATTATCTCCTATTTCTTCTTTATACACGTCGCTTCTTGGATGGGCGACAACCATTATGCGGAATAGGTGTACGATCTACAATGGAACGTACGCGAATACCGGTACCTGCGATAGCTCGCAACGAAGCCTCACGGCCTGGCCCGGCGCCCTTAACAAAGAGATCTACTTCTTGCAATCCCTCAGTCGCCATCGCCTCTTGCACAACTTTTTCCGCCGCCAAACGCGCCGCAAAAGCAGTGCTCTTTCGCGTTCCTTTGAAACCCATCTTACCCGCACTACTCCAGCGCACGACATTCCCCTGGGGATCCGTTACGGTAACAATGATGTTGTTAAATGTCGTATGAATATAAATACGCCCTCGAGGCACATTACGCTTCACGCGACGAGTCTTCCGCGATTTCTGCTCGCGACCTTTTTTTACCATCAATCCTCCTGATCTTTATTACCTGCTACAATACTGATGTTGACCACCAGTAATGCCGCATATCCCGCCCCTACTATTTCTTCTTCATCCCGCGGTTTCGACCGCGACCCGCCACCGTCTTTTTACGGCCTTTTCTGGTGCGCGCGTTAGTCCGCGTGCGCTGTCCGCGCACAGGAAGACCACGGCGATGACGTAACCCTCGGTAACTGCCGATCTCGATCAATCGTTTTATGTTCCGCCCCACCTCACGCCGCAGATCACCTTCCACAACCAGTTCCTGATCAATAACTGCCCGTAAAAGAGCAATATCTCTCTCTGAAAGATCTCTTACCCGTTTATCAGGATCAATCTGCGTTTTTTCCAAAAGATCATTACTTGTTACTCGACCAATGCCGTAGATATAGGTCAAACCAATTTCCACGCGCTTCTCTCGAGGTAGGTCTACGCCCGCAATACGTGCCATACACTCCCTCCACCCTCTTAAACTTTAATTCGAATAAACCGATCTACCCTTGTCGCTGTTTGTGCTTCGGATTCTCACAAATCACTCGCACCACTCCACGCCGCTTAATAATTTTGCATTTAGGACAACGCCGTTTCACCGATGGTGATACCTTCATGATTTTAACCTCCTCACCCTGTCCCTCTAGCTACAAGGCATCATTCTCCAAATTAACTTACTCTTCATCTCCACAATTACCAAAGACATCGAGTAATGACTATTCGCAAACCAAGATCGCATGATACCCGATTTTATCAGTTTGACAAGCTTGTTGGCATCGCAGTTACCGCAGGAAACCATCATAGTGACGCATCAGCAATTGCGCTTCCAGCTGTCGCATCGTATCTACTACCACACCTACGACGATCAAAAGCCCGGAGCTGCCGATTACCATCACATTGACACTCGTGAAAAATCTGATAATGAAAGGCAAGACAGCCACGCTTCCCAAAAACAGCGCTCCTACCAACGTGATTCGGCGGTAAACGCCATTAATAAATGCCTCTGTTCTACGACCGGGACGTACACCCGGAATAAAGCCACCCTGTCTCTGCAAGGACTCCGGTAAATTTTGCTGTTGTACCATCACATCAGTGTAGAAGTAAGTAAATCCGACCACGGCCACAAAATAAAGCGGCGTATACCACGGATTAGAACCACTGAAAAATCCCATCACCCCAGTCGCAAAATCTCGCACCCCCGGAGTGGTACTACCCATAAAGAATTGTGCAATCACTGCCGGGAAAGAGAGAATGGATTGAGCAAAAATCAAGGGAATCATCCCTGCCGTATTAACTTTCAGCGGGATGTAAGTGCTTCCACCACCATACATCTTCATTCCGCGCACCCGCTTACCATACTGCACGCGGATACGGCGTTCTCCCTCCTGCACGTAAACGATAACCAAGATGGTCAGAATGGTAAGGATCAAAAATAGCGCAAGGCCCAAAATACGATTCTCAGCAGCCCATATCTGCGCTAAATTCGAGGGAACTCGCGAGACGATACCACCGAAGATAATCAATGAGAGACCATTTCCAATCCCCTGTTCGGTGATCAATTCACCTAGCCAAACGGCGAACATAGTCCCAGCGGTCATGGTTAGCAGAACAGTAATGGTGGAAAGTACTTGACCACTTCCAAAACCAAATTCTGGCAACACACTAGACGCGGCAGTAAGCGATTGCGCCAACCCGAAAGAATATAAGAATGCCAAGGGGACAGTCAGATAAAAGACCCATTGATTCATCTTCCGCTGGCCCTCTTCGCCTTCATTTTTGATCATCTGCTCAAGCTTTGGAAAAATAGGCAATAGCAGCTGCAAAACAATTGAGGAGGTCACGTAAGGTGAAACTCCCGCCGCCAATACAGAAAAGTTTGCTACTGCGCCACCAGAGAGCATATCCAATAAATTGATCAACTGCCCTGTGGCTGACCCTCCAGAGAGAAGCTGTTGCAAGGCCGCACGATCCACTCCCGGTACGGGGATATTGGATGTCAAACGATAAATTATCAGAATCAGCAGAGTATAAAGCAAACGTCGCCGCAAATCTGGCAACCTTAATGCCTTACGCAGGGCTTCAATCATTTTAGTTCCTCCTCCACTAAACTAAGTTAGCGAGTACGGTAGCCGCCCCGCTTCCAGGGTAATAATTCAACTGTGCCACCAGCGGCTTCAATCTTAGCGCGCGCACTCTTGGAGATACGATGCGCCTGCACCGCCACCGGGATATCAATCTCCCCATCACCCAAGATAACTACCAGCTCTCTCTCATTCTTGATCAAACCTTGCGCCACTAACGCGGACAAGGTAATCACATCTCCAGTAGTAAACAATACTGAGAGCTCATAGACATTCACCGGCTGAAATTTAACCTTCCACGGATTGGAGAACCCTTGCCCTCGCGCAAAAGGGAGCTTGCGCACGAGAGGTAATTGTCCACCTTCAAAATAAGGTTTAACGCCACCACCCGCACGAGAATTTTGACCTTTGGTCCCACGACCAGCAGTCTTACCTTGTCCGGCTGCTATACCGCGCCCGACCCTCTTCCGCCGCTTAGTTGAACCAGGAGCAGGTTTTAGATCATGTAACTTCATACTATATCCTCCAACCACAACCCCACTATGCAGCGGGATTGACGATTTCCTCAACTTGAACCAAATGAGAGACCTTAAATATCATGCCGCGAATAGCGTCATTAGCAGGTCGCTCCACGATCTGATTGATTTTGCGCAAACCCAAAGCTCGCACTGTACGTTTCTGGCGCATTGAGTAGCCAATCGGGCTACGCACTAACTTGATTTTTAGCCGACCCTGTTCAGACATCAGCTCTCACTCCTTCGCCAGAAAGGCATCACGCGAGCTTCTGGTACACCACGATCTCGCGCTACCTCTTCGACACTCCGCATCCGCTTCAGTGCATCCCAGGTCGCCTGAATAACATTAATCTGTTTAGAACTACCCAGGGACTTAGTCAGCACATCATGCACCCCGGCGGCTTCCAAGACCGCGCGCGCCGGACCTCCCGCAATTACACCGGTCCCGGGAGTGGCCGGACGCACTAACACACGCGCACAACTACATTCGCCTATTACCTCGTGTGGAACCGTGGTCCCTTCCAGCACAACAGAAACCATATCCCGCCGGGCACGCTCAGTGGCTTTACCAATAGCTTCGGGGACCTTAGGGGCCTTGCCGATCCCCACACCCACTTCACCATTATTGTTTCCGACCACTGCTACCACGCGAAAGTGGAATGCACGTCCACCCTTCACTACCTTGGAGACACGCGTAATATCGACTACCCGCTCATCCAGTTCTGATACCTCTTCACGCCTATTTTGTCGACTCATTTTTCCTCCTGCCATTTTTCACCCAATGGCACTTCAGAAATCCAGGCCAGCCTTGCGGGCCGCCTCGGCCAACGCTTTCACGCGACCATGGAATTTATATCCAGCACGGTCAAAAACAACCTGCTTAATTCCTTTTGCCAATGCCCGTTCTGCCAGTAATTGACCGACAATCCGCGCCTCTCCAATCTTAGTCAGCTCGTCAGTCAGCTGAATTCCCTTGTCCGTCGTTGAAGCGGCAGCTAACGTATACCCCACCGTATCATCAATAATTTGAGCATAAATATGATTCAAACTACGAAAGACATTCAGACGTGGACGTTCTGACGTCCCAGACACCCTCTTACGAATGTGCAGACGCCGTCGCTCTCGGGCTCTACTGCGATTCCCCCCTGATTTCATTATTCATCCATCCTTTTAATTACCCTCGGTACCACGTACAATTAAAACTAGATCGCCTTACCAGCCTTACCAGCCTTACGACGCACTTTCTCACCAACGTAACGGATCCCCTTGCCCAAGTAAGGCTCCACCGGCCGCCAGTGACGAATTTCAGCCGCTATTTGTCCGACTAGCTGTTTATCAGCGCCCTTGACAACAATGGTATTAGCACGTGGGTTCACCTCAAAAACAAGTCCTTCTGGCGGCTCAATCTCTACCGGATGCGAAAACCCCAACGTCATGACCAGCGTTTCTCCACGCTTCTCGGCGCGGTATCCTGTGCCATGGATCTCCAGAGCTTTCTGGTAACCTTTAGAGACGCCCTTTACCATGTTATTGATCAACGCGCGAGTCAAACCATGCATAGCTTTTGACTTGCGCTCATCATCAGGACGCTCCACGTACACAACTTTCTCTTTCAAAAAAATCTTCATCTCCGAAGAGAAGGTTTGTGTCAGCTTCCCTTGGGGACCGCTCACAGTTACACTGGTCCCCACAATATCCACCTCTACTCCGGATGGGACCGGAATCGGCATTTTACCAATTCGAGACATTCTGTACCTCCAAATTAGCCCTTCAGTTGCCTGGTCAGTCAACCATCTCTTCAGAATTGAAAGCTAAATAGTTTGCTGTTGCAAAACTTTTTCTACACGCTTTCAACTTGATCAGCGGAAGTTAACTATGCAACTACCAAACGTGGCAAATAACTTCGCCGCCAACGTTTAGGCGTCGGGACTGTTGTCCTGTAATAACCCCTTTGGGAGTGGTAAGAATCGCAATACCCATACCGCTACGCACCCAGGGAATCTGCTCAACCGAGGCATAAATACGCCGCCCTGGCTTACTTACCCGTTTCAAACCGGTGATTACCGAGCGCTGATCTTTGCGTTTCCCCACATACTTCAACTTAATATACAGAGTTGCTTGCGGTTTTTCCTGCTCATCAACCACTTTATAATCCTCAATGTACCCTTCGTCCTGCAAGACTTTGGCGATTGCCACCTTCATCTTTGACGTGGGCATAGCGACAGTACTATGTCGCACCATTAAGGCGTTACGAATCCGAGTCAACATATCGGCAATTGAATCTGTCATTATTTCAACCTCACTACCAACTTGCCTTTTTCAAACCGGGAATCTTACCTTCTAACGCCATTTCTCGCAAGCAAATTCTGCAGAGACCAAAGCGGCGATAGTAACCGCGTGGACGACCACAACGGCTACAACGGTTACGAACGCGCACTTTGTACTTGCGTCGAGTTTCCCGAATCGGCATTGATGTTTTCGCCATATTATTTTACCCCTCTAACCTACTGTATTTCCACGATTACCGCTGGCGGAAAGGCATGCCCAACATCGTCAATAGACGGTAAGCTTCCTCATCCGTTGCAGCTGATGTGTTAATACTTATCTCAAAACCCCTGACTTTATCAATCTGATCATAATTAACTTCAGGGAAGAGTAATTGCTCACGCAAACCCAAGGTATAGTTACCTCGACCATCAAACTTATCGGGAACCCCCCGAAAGTCTCTAGTGCGCGGTAACGCGATATTTATCAAGCGGTCTAAAAAGTCCCACATGCGCTTGCCGCGTAAGGTCACCTTAACGCCTATTGGTTGTCCCGCGCGCAATTTGAAAGCCGCAATCGATTTACGGGCCTTAATTACCACTGGCTGTTGCCCGGTAATCGTGGCTAAATCACGCACAGCATGATCAATTGATTTGGGATTATCCAGGGCTTCCCCCATGCCCACATTGAGCACCATCTTCCGAATGCGCGGCACTTGCATCACGCTATCATAGCCAGACTCGGCCATCAACGCCGGCACTATTTCTTCCTGGTACCGTTTCTTCAGCTCAGGCATATTTCACACTCCTTTAGTCAATGGCTCCACCGCATTGACGGCAGACCCTTACCTTATGACCATCGTCCAACATAGTAAAGCCAACCCTCACCGGGGCATCACAATGCGGACAGATGGGCATCACTTTAGAAGCATAAATCGGCGCCTCGAACTTAATGCGCCCCGCTTGCACCTGAGAACGCCCCGCGCGTACTGATCGCTGATGCTTGGTAACAATGGCGACATTGGAAACAACTACGCGGTCCTCTTTAGACAACACGCGCAGGACTTCTCCCCGCACTCCACGGTAGTTCCCGGAAATTACTTCGACTTTATCACCTTTTTTAATCCGCTTCATCTTATTAAACCACCTTGTTCCTGCTCACAACACTTCCGGTGCCAGAGAGACGATCTTTGCATATCCTTTC
>JAIOSN010000180.1 GCA_021107605.1 Anaerolineae bacterium
ATTGTGGGCAACTTAGGGATCGCGTACGCGAGCCTGGGCGAGGTCCGCCGCGCCATCAAGTTGTACGAGCAGGTGTTAGAGATTGCCCACGAGATTTGCGCAGCATCCCCTAGCGCAGCTGAGCGGACGGCAGCCCGACGCGGGGAAGGCAACGCGCTAGGCAACCTGGGGCTGGCGTACGCAGACCTGGGCGAGGTCCGCCGCGCCATTGCGTACTACGAGCAGGCATTAGAGATTGACCGCGAGATCGGCGACCGGCGCGGGGAGGGTGCAGACCTGGGCGGCCTGGGGAATGTGTACGCGGCCCTGGGCGATGTCCAACGCGCCGTTGTTTACTACGAGCAGGTGTTAGAGATTGACCGCGAGATCGGCGACCGGCAAGGGGAGAGCAAAGCTCTGGGCAGCCTAGGAGTCGCATACAAGAACCTGGGCGAGGACCGCCGCGCCATCAAGTTGTACGAGCAGGCGTTGAAGATAGCGATAGAGATTGGAGATAGAAGGACCGAAGGTGGCATTGTGGGCAACTTAGGGATCGCGTACGCGAGCCTGGGCGAGGTCCGCCGCGCCATCGCGTTGTACGAACAGCGGTCGGAAATCGCCCGCGAGATCGGCGACCGGCGCGGGGAGGGCAACTCCCTGGCAAACCTGGGGCAAGCGTACAAAAAATTAGGCGAACCAGACCGCGCACGCGAAGTCTGGCGGCAGTCGCTTGCCATTTTCGAAGCTATCGAAGATCCTCGCGCGGCCTGGGTGCGGGATTGGTTGGCGGGGTAAGTTGGGGGGAGTTGAAAGTTGAAGGTTGAAAGTTGAAGGTTGTAGGTGAAAGTTGAAGGTTGAAAGTTGAACGTTAAACGACGGAACACGCACCACGCACCACGCAATACGAATCGTCTAGCTGTGGCCGGTCTCAGGGGGGACTTCTGCACCTCTCTCCACTAACGCGCTATGGAAAGCGCGGCTACGCAGAGACGCTGGCTATCCTTGTTTGCGGGGCATCCCTGCTCCCGTCTACTGTCTACCGTCTACTGTCTCCCCCCACTGGCAACTTGACCGCTTTGATGTATCATTGCGGGGCAACAGGGTAAAAAATAGTCTTTAGGGAGGTTTTAACTATGTCGATTATTGAAGCAGTACAGGCTCGCGAGATTTTGGATTCACGCGGCAACCCCACCGTAGAGGTGGATGTGATTTTGATGGATGGCACGTTTGGCCGCGCGGCGGTGCCTTCCGGCGCTTCGACCGGCGTCCACGAGGCGCTGGAGATGCGCGATGGTGACACGGGCCGCTACCGAGGCAAGGGCGTGCTCAACGCGGTGGATAATATCAACAATAAAATCGCACCGGAGGTCATCGGGTGGGACGCGATTGATCAGAAGGGGATTGATGAGTTGATGTTGGAGTTGGACGGCACGCCGAATAAAGCCAAGTTGGGCGCCAACGCGATTTTGGGCGTCTCACTGGCGGTGGCGAAAGCGGCCGCCGAATATCTCACGCTGCCGCTCTATCGTTACATCGGCGGCGTTTACGCACACACGCTCCCCGTGCCGATGATGAATATCCTCAACGGCGGTAAACATGCGGCCGACGGCCCGGATCTACAGGAATTTATGGTGATGCCGGCCGGTGCGCCCTCTTTCTCCGAGGCGTTGCGCTGGGGCACGGAGACCTATCACGCGCTCAGAGGCGTGCTCAAGAGCAAAGGCTACGGCGTGGGGGTGGGGGACGAGGGCGGTTTTGCTCCCAGCTTGAAGACCAACGAGGAAGCGATTGAAGTGATCTTAGAGGCGATCCAGAAGGCCGGTTACGAGCCGGGCAAGGACATCTTCATTGCCATGGATCCCGCCGCGTCGGAGATTTACGAGGACGGCAAGTACAATCTAGCCAAGGAAGGTCGTATTCTCAGCAGTGAGGAGATGGTGGAGTTTTACGCCGCTTGGGTTGCCAAGTACCCCATCATCAGCATTGAAGATGGTTTGGACGAGGATGACTGGGACGGGTTCCGGTTGATGACCGCGCGTCTAGGCGACAAGATCCAGGTGATGGGCGACGATCTGCTGGTGACAAACACCGAGCGCATCAAGAAAGGTATCGTGACCCACGCTGCGAACTCTGTTTTGATCAAGCTTAACCAGATCGGCACGCTGACTGAGACTATCGCCGCCGTGCGGATGGCGCAGAAGTACAACTGGACTGCGGTGGTCTCCCATCGCTCCGGGGAGACCGATGACACGACGATCGCTGATCTGGCCGTCGCGCTCGATACTGGGCAGATCAAGACCGGCGCGCCTTGTCGCATTGACCGCGTAGCCAAATACAATCAGCTCCTCCGCATCGAGGAAGAGTTGGGTGAGAGTGGCGTTTTCGCCGGGATGGATGCGTTCCCGAATCTAGGTTAGTTGAGTAGACGGTAGACAGTAGACGGTAGACAGTAGACAGTAGACGGTAGACGGGACAGAGGGCCTTCTGGTCGCCAATGGCGGCTGGGAGGCCTTTTTCTTTGCCCGCCCTTGTCCTTCCGAGCCACGCAGCCCAGCTCCGCGATTTGGAAATCGCGGCTACGTTGCCCCGGCCGCTGAAGCGGGCTAGGTTATCCTTCCGAGCCACGCATGGCGCATTCGCGCCCCGCAGGGGGCCAGAAACAGTATTTGTTTCTTAGTAGCGCGCTTTGACCGAGCGTCCCAATCGGGTTTATGTTTAGCGCATTTTATGCTAAGATACAGTTTAAAATCATTATCATTCCAGAGGAGAGGGGGGCTTACCTAGTGAAAGAACAACTGCAACTCACCGCCGAGGACCTTTATCAAGTCACCGAGCTTGACCAACTTGAATTTGAGACCACCGCTGAGCTGGAAGAGCTGCCCGGAGCCGTAGGGCAAGCGCGCGCCGTAGCAGCTCTCCAGTTCGGAATCGGGATGCGACAGCGAGGTTACAATATCTTCGCGTTGGGGCCAGCGGGCACCGGCAAACATAGTTTCATCCAACAATTCTTTGCGCAACAGGCTACCGCTGCTCTCACCCCGCCTGATTGGTGCTATCTCAACAATTTTGATCATCCCCACCAGCCATACGCTATCAAATTACCGGCCGGCAAGGGCAAAGAGTTCCGGGATGATATGAAAGAGCTAATCGAGAATCTCCACACGGCTCTCTCGGCGGCTTTTGAGAGTGAGGAGTATCAGACTTGCCGGCAAACCATAATCGAGGAGTTCCAGGAACGGCAGGCCACGGCCTTCAAGGCGTTGCAAGCGGAGGCCGAGCCAAAAGATGTGGCGATTATCCGTACTCCATCCGGGCTGGCCGTCGCTCCGGTACGTGAGGAGGAAGTGCTTAGCACAGAGGAAATTGACGCGCTCTCAGAGGAGGAGCAGGCAGAGCTAAAGGCAGCGATCTCCAAAATTCAGGATAAACTCCAGAAGATACTGCAACAGATACCCGCTTGGCAGCGTGAATTGCGTAAAAAGGGCACTCGACTAAATCAAGATACCGCTGATTTCGCGGTGGGCGGCTTGCTGGCAGAGCTGGCGGAAAAATACGCGGAGTTCTCCAGGATCACCGCACATCTGCAAGCCATCCGTGAGGATGTGGTGGAGCATACTGATGTTTTTCTCTCCTCGGATGAGAGTGACCACGACGGCGCCCAATCTCCCGCTGGCGGAGAGCCGCGAGCGCTCCTGCAAAATTACCAGGTTAATCTTCTGATAGACCATAGCGCATCCCAGGGCGCGCCGGTTATCTATGAGGACAACCCCACCTATCAAAATCTGATCGGGCGGGTGGAGCATGAGGCGCGGCTAGGCACGCTCTTCACCGATTTCCGGCTGATCAAACCCGGCGCACTGCACCGCGCTAATGGCGGTTACTTGATCATAGATGCTCGCAAACTGCTGATGCAACCTTATGCCTGGGATGGACTCAAGCGCGCTCTGCAGAGCAATCAAATCCATATCGAATCCCTGGGGCAAAAACTGAGCCTCATCAGCACCATCTCTCTGGAACCGGAAGCTATCCCGTTGCAAGTCAAGGTGGCTCTCTTTGGCGAGCGGCAACTCTATTACTTGCTCTGGGAACTAGACCCCGAATTTGCCGAGCTCTTCAAAGTGGAGGCGGATTTCGAGGAACAGATGGAGCGGAACCATGAGAACCAACCGCTCTATGCGCGACTGATTGCGACTTTGGCTCGCAAGGAGCAGCTGCGGCCCCTCACTCGGACGGCGGTGGTGCGGGTGATTGAGGAGAGCGCGCGCTTGGCCGGGGACAAGGAGAAACTCTCCACGCAAATGTGTACGGTTATTGATCTCTTGCGTGAGGCCGATTACTGGGCTGACCGGCAGGCATGTGAGGTTGTCACGGCCGCCGATGTGCAACAGGCCATCGTCTCGCGGATCAGACGGGCTAACCGTATCCAGGAGCGGATCCGGGAGGGGATTCTGCGTGAAACCTATCTGATCGCCACCTCGGGCCAGGCCGTCGGCCAGCTCAATGGGCTTTCAGTTATGCAGCTGGGTGATTACGCTTTTGGAACCCCCTGCTGTATCATGGCCACGGTTTATCTGGGGGAAGGCAAGGTGCTGGATATCGAGCGTGAGGTGGAATTAGGCGGGCCGTTGCACTCCAAGGGGGTGCTTATTCTCACCGGGTTCTTGGGCCGGCGGTACGCGCAAGAGGCGCCGCTTGCCTTCACGGCCAGCCTCGTCTTTGAGCAATCCTATAACGAGATTGATGGTGATAGCGCCTCCTCCGCCGAGCTCTACGCGCTGCTCTCCGCTATCGGTAACATCCCGCTCAATCAAGCCCTGGCCGTGACCGGCTCGGTGAACCAACATGGGCAGGTGCAAGCCATCGGCGGCGTCAACGAGAAGATAGAGGGTTTCTTTGATCTCTGCCAGGCGCGCGGGCTGACGGGCAAGCAAGGCGTACTCATTCCCGCCGCCAACGTTAAACAGCTGATGTTGCGTCAGGACGTAGTGGCAGCGGTCGCGGCGAGAGAATTTCAGCTCTACCGGATAAATACCGTTGATGAGGGAATGGAAATTCTCAGTGGATTGCCGGCTGGTGAGTTGGACGCGACGGGCAACTATCCTGAAGGGAGCATCAACTATTGTGTCCAACAAGCTTTAATTGACTTGGCAGAGAAACGGGAGGAGTTCGGGCACCGCGACGGGGAAAAGCAAACCGATGAATGAGCAAGAAGTAGAGATCCGGCGCATATTGGTGGCATTGGATGCTTCGCCGCACAGCCGCGCGGCATTGGAAGCCGCCGCCGAGCTGGCTACCCGTCTCCATGCTGCGTTGAGGGGTTTATTTGTGGAGGATGTCCGGTTGTTGCAACTGGCTCAACTACCCTTCAGCCAGGAGATTGGACAGCTCTCCGCTTCCTGGCGGCAACTGAACACTGCGCGGATCGAACGCGAGCTCCGCGTACAGGCGAAACGTGCCCGGCGCACCTTCGCGCTGACGGTCAAACAGATGCCGGTGGCGAGTGAGTTCCATGTGACGCGCGGTGTAGTGGCCTCGGAGGTGCTGGCGGCTGTCGGGGATGCCGATCTGCTGGTGCTGGGGAGAGCCGGGTGGTCGCGTGTGCTGATCAAGCAGTTAGGTTCCACTGCGCGTACCGCTTTAGCGGCGGCCCCAAATTTGATATTGATTGTGCCGGCTGGAGGTCATCTCGGCTGGCCGGTGCAGGTTATTTACGATGGTTCGCCAGCAGCAGAGAAGGGATTGCTCATTGCGGGGAGTATTATGGGAGAAGGTCAATGGTTAAACGTCCTCTTGCTGGCTGGTGAAGCAGAGCTGGCCGTGTTCCATGACCAGGCGCAGACTATGCTGCGCGACCGCGATTTTAACATAGGGTATCAAACCCTGGCCCGGAGCAACGTCTCGTCTCTGCTCCAGCTACTAGAGTTCCAGAGTAACGGATTGTTGGTTATGCCTCTTAAGCCCGCTTTGCTGGCGGAAGATGCCCTGCTGACGTTACTGCCCCGGATCAAGATGCCGGCGCTCTTGGTGCGATAGGAATTCGTGGTGCGCGGCGGCCACGGCTAGGTTCGAGCGTCTGAGGAGAAATTTAATGGTTACCGAGTTAAGAGAAACCGTGCGCATTTTGATCGTAGTTGACGATCTTGTTACCAGCCAGCTAATTCAAACGCTCTTAGAGCAGTTTGATTACACTGTTTGCGGGATGGCGACTAATGGGCCCGAAGCAGCGCGTCTGGCTGGACAATTGCAACCTGATCTGATATTGTTCGATTTGCGGATGCCCAATCCCGAGACCGGTCTTGAGGAGCGTTTTGCGGGGTTGCGGGCCGCCGAGCAGATCCGGGAGCTCTGCTCCACACCGATAATCTTGCTAACCGCGCATGAGTCGCCGGAGCTCACTCGTCGCGCCGGCGAAATTGGAGTGGATAACTATCTCGTCAAATCTCCCAATGCTAACGACCTGGATCGGGCTATCATCATCGCTCTGGCTCGTGGGGAAGCCGAAGAAGCTTTACGCCAGAGCGCGGAGCGCTACTGGCAGCTAGCGGAACTTCTTCCCGCTAGTCTCTTAATTCTTGATCAGATGGGTAAGGTGCTTTTTGCTAATTCAGCGGCTGCTAAGCTAACTGGCATCGCGAAAATGGAGGACTTGCTGGGTGTGCAGTTGTTAACCATGTTGCCCCTTGCTGGGCGTGAATTAGCCAACCAGCGATTGCAACGGGTAATGGCTGGATACTCGCTCGATAATCTGGAAATGGAACTAAAATTGGCCGATGGGACAACGCGTTACGTGCTTGCCGCAGCTACCCCATACAGTTATCAAGAGCAACCGGTCATCTTGATGACATTGCAAGATATTACCAGGCAAAAAAAGAGGGAAACCGAGCGTCAAATCCTCTATAGAAGGACCGAATCCCTCTATCAGGTTTCGCGCACTCTGGCGACTTTTCAGAGCCAACCGCTCCTCATGCAGTTGGATATCATCACCCGTAGCGTGGCCCAAGCTTTGCCGGCTGCGCGGGTGATGCTCTGTACCGTAGATATGCAGGCCCAACAAGTTACCCACATGAGCAAGATCGGGCCGGGGATTGAGGGAATTTCTGATCTTTCTTTTGATCAATTGATGTGTGGTCTTAGTGGTTGGGCGATCAAACATTTGCAACCGATACTTTCTCTCAAAGCTAAACCAGACCCACGCGAGTGTCAAGCTCTGCAGCAAGAACGTCGCGATACAGGTGGGGGTAGCATTGTTGTCACTCCACTTCTCTATCGAAGTGAGCCGTTGGGGGCCATCACTGCCATCAACCTCGTTGACCAACGAGATTTTACCAGAGACGATCTGGCCAGATTAACAGCGATGGGTAGTCAGATCGGCATCGCGTTAAAGAATGCTTTGTTGGCTCAAGAGATGGCTGACCTGAAAAGATTCAATGAAAGTATCGTGCGCAGTGTGGGAGAGACGATTTTTTTGGAGAACGACCGGGGTGAGATTACCTTCGCCAATCCAGAAGCGACTAATCTGTTTGGATATAGCCACGCAGAGTTGTTGACCCACACCAGTAGTGAATTATTTGCAGATGCTATCCAGGGGAGCTGCGTGTCCCCGGTGGATAATGGGGTGACCCGCTACGAGACACAAATACTTAATCAAGCGGGGGTAGAGGTACCGGTCATTATCAGCTCTCGGCCGCTCTTCCAGGAAGGAGAACCTAGGGGGGTGCTCTCTGCGATCACTGATATCACCGCGCGCAAAGAGGCCGAGGAACAGCTCCAACAATACGCAGCCGAGCTGGAGGAGCACAACGCAGAGCTGGATGCCTTTGCCCATACCGTAGCACACGATCTTAAAGGCCCCTTGAGTGTTCTCCTTGGTTACGCGAGTTTATTGAAGATGGAAATGTCCGGCGGGCAGATTGATGGTGCCACGTTGGCGATAATGGCATCATCTCTGGAGCGCAACGGGCAGCGGATGGCCAGCATTATTGATGAGCTTCTATTGCTGGCCAGTATTCGCAGAGAGGACGAAATCCCACGAGAGCCATTGGATGTAGCGGCGATAGTAGTCATTGTTCAAGAACGGTTGCAAGCGGAGATAGTCCGCGTGGAAGCTGAGGTTAGCATCCCGCCAAGCTGGCCGAGAGCTCTAGGTTATGCCCCGTGGGTTGAAGAGGTGTGGGTTAACTATCTGAACAACGCTCTTAAATATGGTGGGAAACCGCTACGTATCGAGCTGGGGGCAGAGATAGGTCAAAACCAGATGGTCCGTTTCTGGGTACGTGATAACGGGCCTGGGCTTACGCCAGAGGAGCAAGAGCATCTTTTCACGCCCTTTGAGCGGCTAAATCAGCTGCGAATTGAGGGACACGGCCTGGGACTCTCCATCGTGCAGCGTATCATCAGCAAACTCGGCGGCGAGGTAGGAGTAGAGAGCGCGCCAGGTGAGGGCAGCACCTTCTACTTCACGTTGCCGTTGGCCGACCCGTGATTTGGGGCTATCTTTTTTTTTAGCGTCTTGGCGTCTTAGCGGGAGTTCGTTTTTGCGTGGGGTCAATACTTTCACCCTCAAACTTATTTTTTTCTCAGTGTCCTCGGTGTCTCAGTGGTGAGCTGATTTTTTTCGCGTGCATGGGCGTCCATTCGCGGTTGATTTTAGGTCGCGGTTTCCATGCCTCGCCAGGGAGCTAACTTGACGATTATCAAAGTTGACAACTTAACCAAAACATTTCGTGCTGTGCAAAAACGACCAGGAGTGCGGGGTAGTTTGCAGTCGCTCTTCAAGCCGGAATACCAGGCAATCCATGCCGTGCGGGGTTTGGATTTTGAGGTTGCGACTGGCGAGCGGTTGGCATTTATCGGGCCGAATGGCGCCGGTAAATCAACCACGATCAAGATGTTGGTGGGTATCTTGCATCCCACGGGCGGGAAGGCGGAGGTGCTAGGCCGGGTCCCGTGGCGTGAACGCGCACCACTCGCTTACCAAATTGGCACGGTCTTCGGCCAAAAGTCACAGCTCTGGTACCATCTCCCGGCGGCAGATTCCTTTGAGCTCTTGGCCCGCATATATGACCTGGACTCAGAAGAGTACGTAGCACGTTTGCACTACCTGGTGGAGATCTTTGATATCGCCGAGTACCTGCATGTCCCGGTCCGCAAATTATCCCTGGGACAGCGGATGCGCTGTGAGATTGCGGCCTCGCTGCTACACTCACCCCGCATTCTTTTCTTGGATGAACCCACTATCGGCTTGGACGTGGTGGTTAAGCAGCGTATCCGTGATCTGATCTTGGAGCTAAACGAGCGCGAGGGCGTCACCATATTTCTCACCTCGCATGATGCCGGCGATGTAGAGGTGCTTTGCAAGCGCGCGATGGTTATCAATCACGGTGAAATCATCTACGATGGCAAAGTCTCCGACCTGCGCCGCAATTATCTGCAAACCAAAACCGTCTCCCTCAAGCTCGCTGTGCCGTGGGAGGGTTTCTCTGCCCAGGGCGTGCGGTTGCTCAAGCAGAGGGGCTACGGAGTCAAATTGGAGGTGGATACCGCGCAGACTTCCATTGAGCAGGTAATCGCGCAGCTGCTGGCTCGCTACCGGATCGCTGATATTACCGTGGACGATCCCCCGATGGAGGAGATCATCGCGCAGATTTACCTGGCGCAAACACCGCTTTCGGAGGAGGGCGGCGCGTGCTAACCCGTTATCTCTTTGTGGCGCGCGTCGCGGCCCGCCGCCAATGGATCTATCGCCGGGAACTCTTCTGGCGTTCCATCTCGATGATTCTTTTTATGGTAGTCTTTATTGCGCTCTGGAAGACGGCTTATCAAGTCAGCGGGAGAGGTGAATTAGCCGGTTACTCTCTGGCGCAAGTGATCTGGTATTTGGGTATGGCGGAGACGGTTATGCTCTCCACCTCCCGCATTTTTGTTGAAATCAGCGAGGCGGTCAAATCCGGTTCCGTGGCCTACGAGCTGGCGCGCCCGCTCTCCTATCCGCTCTTGCAGCTGGCCCGCTCCCTGGGGAACTCCGCGCCGCGTTTTCTCCTCAATCTAATGGTCGCTCTCTTGGTGGTGCTGCTGGGAACGGGGCAATTGGTGGGCAGCGTCCCCGGTCTACTGGCCTTCTTGCTCACCGCCGGGTTGGCGCTTCTCCTGGACGCGCTCTTTGCCGTGCTGATTGGGTTACTGGCTTTCTGGATAGAGGAAGTGATGCCAGTTTATCTGATCTACCAAAAATTACTCTTTAGCATTGGTGGTCTCTTTTTGCCATTGGAGATCTTCCCTCTCTGGCTGCAACGTGTGGCGAAGTGGCTCCCCTTTCAGCTAATTGCCTACACGCCCGCCCGGGCCTACGTCGTTTTTGATGTAGGGGAGCTAGGGCGAGGTGTGGCGGGGCAGCTCGTCTATATCGGTGTGTTGAGTGGCGTACTCTGGTTGCTCTGGCGTCTCGTACAACGGCGGCTGGTCGTGCATGGAGGTTGAGGTTATGAAAATCTGGCGTCTGATCAGTGGTTACGTGCGTCATAACTTTATGGCGGGAATGGCTTATCGTGGCGCGTTCTTCCTGCAAATCTTTGGCATGATGATCAACAATTTGATGCTGCTCTTCTTCTGGAATATGATGTTTTTGAGTTTCCCCACGCTTAATGGTTGGGAGCTGCAAGATATTATCGTTCTTTATAGCATCGTGGCCGTCGGTTTTGGGATTTCGGTAGTGATCTTCGGCAACGCCTCGCGCCTCGCGCCGCTCATCACTTCGGGCGAGCTGGATTACTACCTCGCGTTGCCCGCCGATCCGCTGGTGCATCTGCTCGTCTCGCGGATGTCCCTCTCTGGTTGGGGCGACTTCCTCTTCGGGTTACTGCTCTATCTTTTCGTGCTCCCGTCCGCTTGGCGCAATCTACCGCTCTTTCTCCTCCTCAGTCTCTTGGCGGGATTGATCTCCACGGCTTTCGCGGTACTCACCGGTTCCCTGGCCTTCTGGCTGGGGGAATCTGAACAGCTGGCGGCTCAATTGCGGATGGCGTTGCTCAACTTCAGTCTCTATCCGGTGGATATCTTTTCGGGTGGAGTGCGGCTTTTGCTCTACACTATCATCCCGGCCGCTTTTGTAGGCTCCGTCCCGGCAAAATTGCTGACCGACTTCGATATCTGGTGGTTGGCGGGCTTGATTCTCGTCACCGCGCTGATGGGGGGACTGGCGAGCTGGGTGTTCCGGCTCGGCTTGCGACGTTATGAATCGGGGAATCTCGTTATCGTGCGCGGCTGAAATTTGGCTCTCCTGGAAAAAAATCGGATTTTTTAGGAGTACGATACTATATATAGTTCAACCGTAATCCAAGTTACTACGTATAGGGGGGGATATCTGTAAAAATCAGATTTTTCGACTTTTTATGCGCCGTTTCCAACCC
>JAIOSN010000063.1 GCA_021107605.1 Anaerolineae bacterium
ACCTCTTACTGGAGTTCCATTCTCCCCTCGCTGCGAGTGTAATCCTCCGAACTGTTATTGTAGACATAGGAGACGGTGCCGGAGACCACGGTGTTATGACCGTTGTAGCCGTTGGTATGCCAGGAAAGATAGATAGCGTCCTCTTCCACGCCACGATGTTGCCAGCGGGCATACATCGGACGGGCAGTCACGTCACTGAAATAAGGCCACTCCTCACGGTCTAACCCCATCCACTGGCTGTAATAAAATGTCGCCGTCTCCCACCAGGGCTTATCGGGCGGTGTCGTCGCCGTCGTGCTGATGGGTTGGCCGGCGCCCGCCGTCAGATCGTTGAACTGCCCGCCACCCAAGCGCAGCGCGTCGGCGATGAGGTAGTCACCCGCAACCGACGAATGGTTATCCAATGTGACCGTCAGGGGACCGGTGTAGCAGGGGAACGTGCCCAAATAACGCCAGCTCTCCGGGCGGATGCGTTGGTCGAGGTATACCGGTGAGCAGCCGCCCGCGTGGTGGATGATGTAGTGGGCGTCGCGCGCGCGGTTAAGATCGGAATCCACCCAGGCGTAGAGCGCGTAATTTCCCCGCTGCGGAACCGTCAACGTCCAGGTAGCGGTGGCGGTCGCCATCTCGGTGACGGTGCGGGCAAAGCGATAGCTGCCCCCGGCATAACCGGTGAGCATACTGGTGTACCAAGAGCCGCTCTCCGTGTAGGTGGTCAAGTCGTCGTTATCGGCGATGATGCGGGCCGCGTTCCAATCACGTTCGCGCACGGGGATCACCGTGGCGCCGGCGTTCTCCAGGTAGGGAATGAGAAATTGCGTCACAACCTCAGCATTGTTATGATCCTCAATAATTTCCTCGTAAGGCGGGCGTTGTGCCCGCCAGGCCGTACCGTTCCACTGCCAACCGTGCCCCGCGCTGACGTAGACGGTCTTGCCGGCCAGCGAGCGCGGAAACGTCGCGGCCCAGGGCGCAACGGCCGGCGTCAAGCGCGGAACCTCCGTCTGCCCCGTGACATGGGGCGCCGGGCGTGGCAAAAAATCGGAGAGCGGGCGGCACTCGCCGCTCGCCGGGTCGCGCGCCAGGACATGGAGCACGCGCCACTCCAACGGCATGAGCGCGCGGGCCACCGTCTCCTCGACCTCTTCCGCGCCTAAGCCCTCGGCGGCTTGCAAGACCGCCGGCGTGACATCCAGACAGATCGCTAGAGTGCTACTGGTAACTTGCACAGACTCGACCGGCCAGGGAAGCGGTTCATTATCCACCAGAGAAAAAAACTGCGCACGCAAATCTGGGCCAGCAGGCGCAGCCCCTGTCGCCAGCCCCCACACTCCCAAAAAGAGCACTGCTACTAACACGGACAACCCACATTTGATCAGACGTTGCATGACAACCCTCCTATGAAAATCCTCACCGCAGAAGACGCTGAGAGAAGAAAATTTAAATTTGTAATCTGTGTGCCCCGTAGCGAAATGCAGCCAAGTTAGCTCTCCATCAAGACGCCAAGGCGCTAAGAAAAGAATCTAATTCCTGCAGGTTGGTTTTCAAATCTTTGCGCCTTTGTGCCTTTGTGGTAAAAACCTTGTTTTTTCAGTAGACTCGATTTTCAGTATACCATATTCTTACCTAGGAAAAGTTTGTCTACCCTTACCGTTGTGTTAAAATTATTAGACTGCCGACTACCAGACTAAAGACCACCAGACTAACGACTATTAGACTAACCGGAGGAAAATATGAGTACGCTACTAATCAAGCACGCCACGCAGCTAGTTACTATGGATGATGGCCGTCACCGCATTGACGATGGAGCTCTTTTCATCCGCAATAATGTGATTGCAGCGGTGGGGCCGACCAGGGAGTTGCCCACGGAGGCCGACCGCGTAATTGACGCCAGCGGGATGGTGCTGCTGCCCGGCCTGGTCAACACGCACCACCACCTCTACCAAACGTTGACGCGCAACGTGCCCGCCGCGCAGGACGTGGTGCTCTTCAAATGGCTCCAGACGCTCTATCCGATCTGGGCGGGACTGGATAGCGAGGCGATTTACGTGAGCGCGCAGGTGGGGCTGGCGGAGTTGCTCCTCTCCGGCACGACGACCGTGGCCGACCATCTCTACATCTACCCTAATGATGCCCGTCTGGATGATGAGATCCGTGCCGCGCAGGAGTTAGGGGTGCGGATACGCGCCACGCGCGGCTCGATGAGCTTGGGAGAGAGCGCTGGCGGCTTGCCGCCGGATTGCGTGGTGGAAGATGAGGAATTCATCCTGCGCGATACGCGCCGCGTCATTGAGGAGTATCACGAAGCGGAACCTTACGGGATGGTGCAGATCGCCGTCGCGCCCTGTTCCCCCTTCTCCGTGACGGAGGATCTGATGCGTGAATCGGCCAAATTGGCGCGCGCCTACGGTGTCCAACTGCACACCCATCTGGCAGAGACCCAGGATGAGGAGGCGTTCTGCCTGGAGATCGCGGGGAAACGTCCGCTGGCTTACGTCGAGTCGTTGGGCTGGATAGGGGACGATGTCTGGTTCGCGCACGGCGTCCACATCAACGCAGAGGAGATCCAACGCCTGGCAGAGACGCACACGGGCGTGGCCCACTGTCCCAGCAGCAATATGCGGCTGGCCTCCGGCATCGCGCCCATCCGCGCCTATCTGGATGCCGGCGTGCCGGTGGGGATCGCGGTAGATGGTTCCGCCAGCAATGATGGCTCACATCTGCTCCAAGAAGCGCGAATGGCGTTGTTGCTGCAACGGGTGACAGGGAACCCGGCCGGTCTCACCGCCGAGGAGGCGCTCTGGATCAGCACACGCGGCGGCGCAGAAGTGTTGGGCCGCGACGATATCGGGCAACTCGCGCCCGGCATGGCCGCCGACTTCATCGGCTTGCGGCTAGATACGGTGGGGTTCGCCGGCGGCGCCGTCCACGATCCCCTGGCCGCGACCATCTTCTGCCAACCTTCTACAGTGGATCTCTCCGTCATCAACGGGCAGATCGTGATCGAGGAGGGGCAGCTATTGACCATCGACTTGCCGCCGGTCATCGAGCGGCACAATGAGATCGCGCGGAAATTGGTGAGATAATTACTACCGAGAAGAAAAAGATTTGAGTGCGTTTCATTGCGAGTAAATTTCTGGTAGCGGGTGGCGTATTGCGTGTTGCGTGTTGCGTGAAGCTTCTCAAAATTCAAGAGCGGACGCAGATTCGCGCAGATAAATACTGATTTATTGTTTTTAATCTGCGAGCGCAGCCGGCGTTTATCTGCGGCCCCTCTCAAGTTTAGCCAGCTGCCTGAGTTGCATATCATACAAGTAACAACGGAACACGCAACACGCAACCCAGACAGAGCTCTCAACTCGTTTGAAACGCACCCAAAAGATATTGCCACGAGTCACCATCATGGTATAATGCGACCTCACTGGAGGGATGCCAGAGTCGGCCGAATGGGGCGGTCTCGAAAACCGCTGTAGCCGCAAGGCTACCGTGGGTTCGAATCCCACTCCCTCCGCCTACGGCGGTTTACGCCAGCAGAAAGACCGTTGCACTCCGAGGAAGTAAAACTCCTCCCAGGAATGCAGCGGTCTCATCTTATTTTGGGTATCTGGGACTTGGCGTAGTCAAGCCACAATTAACCACGGATTTCACGAATTAGCACGGAAAAAAAATCAGTGCAATCTGTGGTGAAAAATTTACGTCGCGGTACACCCACAAGGAGCAATCATGAAGTTGCCTATCCGCACGCTACAACCACCAGAATTTGAAGAGTTCATGCAGTTCATGGAACGCGCCTACGGGCATTCCAGAGGATTTTTCCAGCGAGCGTACCCACACCTCTACCAACCCACGCCGGAGAAATGCGCCACATATTACGTAATTGAGAAAGATGGCGAGATTCTCTCTCACGTGGGGCTTTACCCCATCCGGATAGTGACGGCGGGCGTGGAATTAACGGTGGGAGGCATCGGCGGCGTAGCCACGCTCCCTGCTGCACGCGGACGTGGGTACATGACCCAGCTTTTGCGACACGTCATTGGGGAGATGCGCGCGCAAGCATATCCACTCTCGTGGCTGGGCGGGGACCGGCAGCGTTACAACGCCTACGGCTGGGAGCTGGCGTCAAGCTCTTACCAGCTGACCTTCTCCCGTCGCTCGTTGAGCTGGGGACAGGCCACGCCCACGCCAATTGAAGAGGTGTTACCGTAGAAAGCCGTGGAACATATCTCCCAGTTCATGCCCCATCCCCAACGCCGCCCGGAACTAGAGAGCCAATTGCGCAAAGCAGATTTGCGGGTCTGGGTCTCCACCACTGGTTACGCCATCGCTCAAGGACAGGAGAGGCAGCGGATAAAGCTGGTAGAGCTGGTCTCCGCGTCTGGCAACGAGAGCGGGTTAATTTCCGCCGTGCTAGAGTGGAACTTTGGCGAACGTCTCACCTGGGAGCTCTCCGCGTGGGATGAGGCACGGCTGGCGCGGCTTATGCCTTACGCCGCCGGCTGGAAAGCCAGCGCACGGGGCATGTATCGTATCAACGAGCTAACCCAACTGCTCCAACAGGCGGGACATTTTTTGCAGGAACGCGCCGCCGGAGTGCGAGACTTCGCCCTGACTCTGGGCATCCGCGAGCATGACCGCCTCACGACCACCACCATCGCCGTCCAGGCGGGCACACTGCAGATCCGCTCTGGACGGCACGCCCCAAGTTATATCGAGCTCTCCCCCATCACCGCCGCGCGGTTGGTACTGGGAGGGCCGCCGATTCCAGAGTTATCATCGATTCCAGTGGGATTACGGACGTTATTACCGCTCCCGGTCTACGTCCCGCCGCTGGATTACGTGTAAGTGGTAAAGTGAGGAGAGCTAATGTACATCAATGATTGGACAGTTTTGTGGCGAATTGTAGGCGCGGCTCTGATGGGTGCAATTGTAGGATATGAGCGCGAAAAGGAGGATAAACCGGCCGGCTTGCGAACCATCATGTTGGTAACTACCGGGGCCGCGATGGCGATGCTGATGGCGCAACGCTTGCCGGCATTCCTGATGATTGAGCCAGAAGTCGCGCTATCCATGAATCCCACCCGCGTGCTGGCAGCGTTGATTCAGGGCGTGGGCTTTCTGGGGGCCGGCACGATCTTTATGCACCGCAGTACCGTTTACGGCTTGACTACCGCAGCCGCCGTCTGGGCGATGGCGATGGTGGGCACAGCGGTAGGAGTGGGAGATTGGACGCTGGCTCTAATGGGCACAGCGGTTGTCTACTTCATCCTGCGGATCTTGGGCCGGCTCATGGGGCGGTTTTCGCATAAATGATGTGCTGCCGCTCCTAGTAACCGCGAAATCCTCTAACAATAGCCGTTGGGCCAGGGCAGTCGCCAGACAGCACCTGCGTGCCCCGCGCACAGAGCGCGGAGCACGCCCCTTCGACCCGGTTCAGGGCAAGCTGCTCAGAATGACAAATCGGGACCGAAATCATGAGTGATCAAGTTGATCAGTTCCCCGAAGATCCCCTGGTGGCGCGACGCACCTTTTTCGTAGGTCGGGCGGCCGCCGTCGAGCGACACGCAACCGTTGACTTCGCCGAGGTGAAGGCGCAGCTCGCTGCCGGGAACTGTTTAGCGATGATTCCGGCACTGTTGACTATCGGCGGATTTGTGGGAGTGTTCTTCTTTGGGTCACTGGCGGTGCTATTTGGGGTTCCCAATAATGGGAAAGCCATAAAGAGAGAAGTGCTACTCGGCCTCTTGCCTGAGTAATAGTCAAGCAGGTCGCTAAATAGTGAAAACAATCAACTGATCTAGCACAAAAAGGAGCAAGAGATGGTAAAAGAAGAAAAGAGAAAAAGATTCTTGGGCAGGGCGATTGATGCAGTGAGCACTCGCGATGAAAAAGAGGCGGTCAAAGCGGCCAAGCAGGAGGCTGCTAAAGCCAAAGGGAAGGCTATCCTTGAAGCCTCCAAACGGCAAGCTGCTGAATCTCAAACCAGAGCCGCTAAGAAAAAAGATAAAGCTGCCGAGGATGCTACTGCCGAGGCCGAGGCCAGGATCAAAGAACTTGAACGAGAGAAGCGGATCGTTGCC
>JAIOSN010000231.1 GCA_021107605.1 Anaerolineae bacterium
ACCGCGAATGGACGCCAATGAACGCGGGGAAAATCAAGAATTTCACCGCTAAGGCGCACAGGCGCCAAGATTTGAAATTCAACCTTCAACCTTCAACTTTCAACCTTTGCCACCAGGAGGCCAGATGAATCTTTTCAAGCAAGGACACGCGCTGATTGTGGGAGCTGGTGGAGATCTACCCAACACCGCAGATGACGCCCTGGGGCTGGCGAAGATTCTCCGGGAACCAGGACGCTGTGGTTATCCACCCGCACAAGTCCACTTACTCACGGAAACCAACGCCACCCGCGACAAACTGCTCACGGCACTCGAGACATTGGCCCAGACCACCACCTCTAATTCCACGGTGATCTTCTATTTCTCCGGGCACGGCTACCGCGCCGTCTCCTCGCTGGGAGCGGCCTACTACCTGCTCCCTTACGGCTACCGGCTCGCAGAGCTCTACCGCACCGCCCTCAGCGAGAAGGAGTTCACTGCCAAACTAGAGGCCATCCCCGCGCGTAAAATGCTGATTCTACTGGATTGTTGTCATGCCGGCGGGGTAGGTGACGCGAAAGATCCCGGACTGACGCTCACCAAAGCACCCTTGCCGCCAGGAGCCGTGGAACTGCTGACCGCCGGACGGGGACGGGTGCTTATCGCCTCCTCGCAAGAAGATGAGCTTTCCTACGCCGGGAATCCTTACAGCGCCTTCACGTTGGCTCTTATCGAGGCCTTTTCCGGTCACGGGGTAGCCAAAAAAGATGGTTACGTCCGGGTGACAGATCTGGCACTCCATGCCCGCGAGGTGGTGCCGGGCCGCACGCGGAACAAGCAGCATCCCATCCTGCACTTCGAGCAAGCCGATAACTTCGTGCTGGCTTACTACGCTGGCGGAGAAACGGAGCCTAAGGGGCTACCCTTTGATGTGGGACCGGAGATCGAGCCGGAACCGGGCGCGTGGACCACCTTTGACCAGCGTGGACAAACCGTCCACGGGCCGCAGTTCAACGTCGCTGGCGACGCACACGGGCCGTTGCAGCAGATCAATACCGGTGGCGCGGCCTATATCGGAGGCGGCGTGCAGACCGGAGGCGGGAACTTCACCGGGCGCGATAGCATTCAGATCACGGGAGATGGCAACGTGATCGGCAATCAGAGCCACTCCACCGTCATCAAGCAAACGGGGCAACCCACCCACATCCGCCAGACGTTCCGCCGTTTGCGGGCCAGCGTGGCCGCCCAGGCTACCATTTCAAGTCTTGATAAAGAGGATCTGCAAATTGAGTTAGAGGATCTAGAAGACGAACTCACCGCTGGCTCACTCACTGCCCGGCATCTCTCCCGCCACCTGCGGAATATCGGGCGCATCTTGCCGCAGCTTGAAGCGGAGTTGCTCAGAGCCTGCGCCGATCCCGCGTCCGGTCTGGGCTTGGTAGCCCGGCAAGTCGCGGAGACAGAACAGAACCAGTAATAATGACTCCCCTGAAAAAAGATACCTTACCGCTAAGATGCTAAGGACGTATCTTCTCAATCAGTAGAGGGAAACATTTCATCGTCTGTCATTCTCACCACAGAACCACAGAGAACCCGGAGAAAAAATAAGAAAACTCGGTGCCCTCCGTGTCTCTGTGGTAAAAACTGCCCCGGAATATTGAGATGATACCCTCTTTTAATTGTTGCGAGAGGTTCTGTTATCCCCAGGCCCAGATAGCCCAGAGCGCGATCATAAGGGTTCCTATCCCAAAGCGAGCGACGAAGGCCCAGCCCCAACCGACAATCATGCTTTTCATTACGGCGAATGCGGCTTCATGGTCTCGCTGATAATAATACTCCATGGCAAAGAGGGCCAACAGAGCGGCGGCGATCCCGCCTAAAGGGGTCAGCGTGAAGCTGCCAATCAAGCCTGCGATGAAGGCGGCGGCCAGAGAAGCCCAATGGGCGCCTTCTTGTTTAGCTTTAGCACCCATCAAAAAATTATCGACTAACAATCCCCCAATGGTGAGGATGGTGATGAAGATAAAGAGCCATCCTCCCAGGGTTCCAAATCCGAAAACAAGTCCGTAAATGGTAATGAATAGCCAGATCACGGTGATGCCGGGAAATACGGGGATGATTAGTCCTAATAAGCCTAATAACATGCCGCTCAATAAGATAATTCTGAGTGAAGATATCAGCCATGCTGGCATTTGTTCTACCTCCAGGGTTGATGCTGAAACATAGTGTAGTATAACAAACAATCGCGGAATGAATAATCACCGGTAACTTTCAACTTGCAAACTCTTGGGTATACTTGGGCGTATAACTTTGTGGGAGAGGGCAACTTTACGGTTTAACCTCTGCGCATATATTGGAGCCAGAAACTATGATTGATTGGTATGGAGTCTGCGCTAATTCACTCTGGATTGGAGGGTTATCTGTGCTCTTGGCAGTTTGGAGTATGGCGTACTATGAGTCCCAACGCACTGGGCAGCGAATTCGCGCCGTCTGGGACAGCTTAGGCTACCGCTGGGCCATCACCGTGGGGTTGCTCCTTTTTTGTGGTGGTCTGGCGGCGACAGATAAGCGGCTCTGGGCGCAACTGCTCTGGGGTCTGCTGGGAATGGCGTTTATTGTTGAGCAGTTAGTCTGGCAGCGTGAATATCAGTCTCTATCCTCGACCGCTGCCGAGCGTCCCATCGCAGACGAGGAGTGAAAAAGATGACTCGATGGTTACAAAGTCCCTCGTTCAATGTGCAGTGGGACGAGGGGCAGAGCGGGTTTCACCTGGTAAGCCCCGGCCGTTCATTACAGGGGGAGCTAGGGAGTGTGGTGGTGAAACGGGGCCGCGTTGTCTCCCTGGCGACTTCGGACCTGACTCCTATCTCGGTTGAGCGTCAGGAAGTAGAAGATGTTCATGGCGCAGCCGAGGAACTGCATATCCGTTATCAAGAATTAGGTGGGTTGCTGCTCTCTCTGCGGATCCGAGTATATTCTGCGCGCCCTTACTTGTTGTTGCGAGTTGGATTGCTTAATAAAGGCCCAGCAGAAGTGAAGTTGCGGCGTTTTTTCTTCCGTACTCTGCCCCAGGGAGTGCAACTGGCCGGAGTACCCAGCGGATTTTATAGCACTGGTTGGCAATCTTGGTCGCCGGCGGGTTTCTTAGCTCAAGACGAACGTGATTACACTACCTCGGTACTATTACGTCCGCTTGCCGGCCCTATGATGCACAATGCTAACACCCCGTGGTCTGGTAAACGAGGACGTTTCTGGAGCGAATCGGTGGGCGCGGTGGTTACACCGCGTGAGGCATTGGTAGCGGGAGCTGTTTCTCTGGCAGAGCAATTTGTCCAATTGTGGGCTGATCTGCGTCCTGGCAATTTGGCACTCCTCTTACAATCGCAACTGGACGACGTCCCTCTGGGAGTGGGGGAATCTCGCCACTCTGAATGGTTCTATCTGGAATGGGTACCCTTTCCAGATGCCAGAGAGAGCACTGCTCTTATCGCGCCCGCGTGGGTTGATCCCCTGGCTCAATATGCCTATGCAGTGGCCCGTCAAATGCGAGTTCCGCAACTTCGCTCGGCGCCCACCGGATGGTCTTCCTGGTATATCTTTGGGGATCAGGTGACGGAGGCGGATTTGATGGCTAATTTGGCAAGTGCGGCTATGTTAGCGGATGAGGCGCCGCTGCAAGTTCTCCAGCTAGATCAAGGTTTTGAGCCTATCTGGGGCGATTGGACGGAGCGCAATGCGCGTTTCCCACACACGCTAGCTTGGCTGGCAGAACGCGTTCGTGGTTCGGGATTCAGACCCGGTCTCTGGTTGGGGCCGCTCACCGTCCATCCTAAATCTCAATTAGCGCAGGAGCATCCGGCTTGGTTGCTGCGGGATGAACATGAGCGACCTGTTTCTGCTGGTTGGATTGCGGGCCGCTTCCGAGCTCAGGCGTTGGATCCCACTCATCCAGAGGTGGAGCAATATCTGCGCGATTTGATCTCCACCGCAGTTGAGGAATGGGGTTATAGCTATCTCAAATTAGATTTTCTCTATGCTGGCGCTCTGCCTGGGAAGCGGCATAATCCTTATCTGACCCGGGCACAAGCTTACCGGCACGCGTTACACATTATGCGGGAGGCGGCCGGCGAGGACACTTATCTGGTGGGTTGCGGCGCGCCGTTGGGACCCTCCGTGGGATTGGTGGATGCGATGCGTATTGGGCCAGATACCGCGCCGTATTGGGCGCCGCGAGCACCTCTGATACGTGATCTTTTTCAGTGTGATCCTTCATTGCCCAGCTTGCGTAATAGCCTGCGCAATGTGGCGACACGGGCCTGGATGCACAACCGGTGGTGGCATAATGACCCTGATAACTTGATGGTGCGGGATAGCCGGACCGCGTTGACCGAGGCTGAGGTTATCTCCCAATTGACGTTGCAAGGTTTGACCGGCGGGCTGGTTGTCTTTTCTGATGATCTCCCCGCTCTCTCACCTGAGCGACGGGAGCTCGCCGTCGTACTCTTGCCTTCTCTGGTGGAGGGGATGGATTCTCTGGACCTCTTTAGTTGTGAGATGCCGGTCGAAGTGGTGGCGCCGCTGGTGCAGCCCTGGGACAATTGGCAGCTGGTGGGCTTATTCAATTGGAGCGCTAGGCCGGTAGAGCGACCTCTGCCACGGACTTTGCCTAATTTTAATCTGGCAGATGATTATCATGTCGTTGATTTTTGGCAGCGTCGTTATCTGCGCCTCAACCATGGCGACCCACTTCCTCGCTACCGCTTGCCCTCGCATGGGGCTGTATTGTTGGGAGTGCGTCCGGTAAAGAGTTCGCCCCAGCTGATTGCTACTACTTTCCATATTTCTCAAGGGGGCGAGTTGACGGCATGGGAAGTGGAGGGTACTACTGTTACGCTCGCGCTACGGTTGGGCCGCCGGGCCGCTGGCGAGGTCTGGCTCTCATTGCCGGCTACTCCGCGCCGAGTAGCTCTCAACGCAGAGCCTCTCGGTGCGGAGGCGGTGCGGGCGGTCGCGCGTGGCATTTGGGCCATCCAATTCCGTGTGGATGGGGAAGCTACGTTGCAGGTGTGCTACGGAGATTAGAGTTTCACCTTTTTACTTTTCGCGTTCGCTTTGGCAAGTCACATTATGCGGCAGTTCTACTGCATAATATACCGTGAGGAGGGATATGCGGAAAGAATGCTGAATAAGATGTTAGTTTGGGGTTTTATGCGGCGAAATGTCCGGATAAGATGTTTATTGAGGTTTTATGCAGTTGGATTGCAGAATAATAACTAGTTGGGCGGGTGTGAGAAGAGTCTCTTTTTTTCAACGAGCACTTTAAGTGGGCGGGACTTTTCTTGGCTGGGTAATGGCGGCGACGATGGTTCCGGGTCGCGCCAGGTGCTCCGCCGTGCGCCGCAGGCGGTACGGTCGCCGGGGCGTCGTCCGCGCGCGCCGGGGCAACCCGCCTAACACGGCGTCAACTCGACGCGGCTAGCGCCGCTGTCAGCGGCGGGGTAACGCGAATCAAGGCACCGGATCATCACCTCCAGGATAGAGATAATTGCATCGTTTGAAACGCTTGTAAGCCAAAATACCGCCTTTAATCAGCCCATACTTATTGATCGCCTCGAAAGCATAAGCGGAACAAGAAGGATGATACCTACAACAAGACTTTTTGTGAGGCGAAATCATCACTTGGTAAAATCTAATTATGAACATAGCTAAGTATTTCATTTAAACCGTCTCTATTTCTTAGGAGGTGAAAAAGTGTATCAATTAGCAAGAACTGAGAATTGGATACTATTCTTTCGTAGTATTGGATTGGGTACTTTGCCTCGTCCTTGGTTCGAGAATGTTAACACAAAACTCCATAATAAAATAGACCTATCCACAGAGTTTATTGTTTTTGCCGTGCCAATTTAGCCAGAAAAAAAAGGTTGTGATAGCCAATCATTACCCAATGATGCTATTGTAGTTCGTAATGTAAAAATTGGCACATTCTCGAAAGGGTTTGAGGATGCAATGAGGTATGGCAATCTATCAACAATGGATGATGTAAATACATATTTTGAAGATGGTTTTATGGTTGCGACAGATAGAAGGTTTGTGATAATTTCCACAGATAATGTTGTAGAACGTCCGTATACCACTGTATACAGAATTGGAATGAAGGAAAATCACTCGATTTACCATAGTAGTTTCATCGAGTTTTCTGATGGGTTGATCTTGAGTGCCGAATTTTGTTTCCCATTTAACCATTTAGCCGGTTTGGCTGCCTACCAAGCCTCAAGAGAAGGAC
>JAIOSN010000246.1 GCA_021107605.1 Anaerolineae bacterium
ACTGGGAGTCCGGACGAAGGTCGCCAGAAACATCCCTAATCCCACGGTGGCCAGCGCGAAGGCTACGGAGACGAGCGCGACCGCCAGAGGAGCATTCCCCCATTCCACGCCAAAGAGGAGCGTGCCTCCCACCAAGAGCACGGCTATCTGTACCAACCCCAACACCAACCGCGCCACTAATTTACCTCCTAGAATGGTCACGCGAGAGGCCGGGGAGATCAAGAGCCGTTTGAGCGTGCCGCCCAACCGCTCGTTTACCAATACTTCAGCTGCGCCCAATAGCGTGATCTGCACCCAGGTGACGAGTTGGCCGGCTGAAGCCTGCTCGGTGCTGGTGGGGAGGTTGCTTGTCTGGCTCTGTGGAACATCTCCGCCAGCCCAATTTATCTCCGCTACGGCAATTGGATTTTCCGAGGCGGCTAGTGTATCCATTAGCAGCTCCTGGAAAAATGCTCTCTCCTCGGCGGGAGTGCTTACCAAGCCGGCCTCGCGCGCTTGTTGCAGACTAGATTGCGTGACCAGAGTGGCCCCGCCTACGCGCCCTGCTGCGGCGCGGACGTGTTGCTCGACGGCCTGGCTGGTACTGCTAGTCGGGCGAATGTTTAAGTTTAGCGTTACCGGTTGCCCGGCGAGCAGTTGCGTGGAGAAGTCGGCGGGGATTTCCAGCCCGAACTCGTCTTCTGGCAAGTTCTCCACCACCTGCGGTTCCAGGCTGATAGCCTGGAGGGACGTTAAAAAGGCGGCCACTAATGGCCCCTCGTCAGCTTGTTTCACATAGAGCGTGGGGTGATACTCTTGCGGTTCCTCTTCCTCGCCGTTCATCATATCGCCTAGACCAGTTCCCACCGCGGCTGTGAAGAGGAGTGGGAGCACGATGAAGAAGAGCAGAGAAGTTGGATAAGCGAATTCCCGTAGAAATTCATTGCGAATCAGGGCGTACAATTTGCGCATATTTTCTCCTCTGGAAATAAGTCTAAAGTCGCAAGTCAAAGGTCTAAAGTCGCAAGCCAAAGGTCTAAAGTCTGCTCCCTAGCCCTCAAACTGCCGCCGAAAACCCGGCAACGCAGCGGCGTAATAAACGAGTGTGAGCAACAACACCCCGCCCAGCAGCGGCAGGATATCGACCAATCCCTGACCGGATTGCAGGGCAGAGAAGATCTCGATGCCCCAGGCATTGGGCAAGATCAGGCTGACAGAACGGAGCCAGGCGGGCATTCCCACGCGGGGGAAGAAGGAGCCGGAGAGCGCGGCGGCGGTCAGCGTTACCGCCGTCCCTAGCGCCCCGGCCTGCCCGGATGTCTTGGCCCACGCTGAGATCAGCGCGCCGACGCCGGTGGCAGAGAGTACCAACATCATAATGGCGACCAGTACGCCTGACGGCGTTCCCCAATACGCGCCTATCAGCGTGGTCGCTCCCCAGAGGAGGCACATCTGGAGCATCCCGGTGAGCGCGGTCCCGGCCATCTTCCCCCAGAGGATGGTGAGTGCCGGCGTGGGCGAGATCAGCAGGCGGGGTAAGGTGCCGGCGACACGTTCCGCCAACAACGTCCGCCCGCCAGAGGTGACGGTGAACATCAAGAAGAAGACAGCCATGCTAGCGGAGATATAATCGAGCCAATTAAAAGGCCGCCCGCTGGGAGAGATGATATTCAGTCGTACCGGGAGCTCGGTAGTCCCAACGTTGGTGGTCAGTCCCCCTCCGGCAGCAGCTGCTAGCGATTGACTCTCGCCTCCGCCCTGGATAAAGAGACGGCTCAGCAGCTGGGTAGTGCTCTGAATAGTGATGTTCAAGCGTTCCACGGCTTGCGCGACGATACCTTTGAGCACGGTGGTGCTGATCGGCCATTCGGGGCTGCCGTAGATCTCTATGCTGACCGGGTCGCGTTCGCTGGCTAGACTCTGTTGGTAAAGTTGCGCCAAGCGTTGCGTGGTCTCTGGGGGCAGGGCCTCAACTTCGGTCTGACTCAGCGTGGTTAGATCCAAGCCCAGTTCGCTCTCTGTGGCGGCGAGGAACGGCAGGGTGCGTTGGCTGAAATCCGATGGTACGATCACCAGCGCGGCCACTTCTGCGGCGTCCACTCGTGCGCGGGCAGCGGCTTCGTCACTCACGGTCTCTACGGCGAGTAGCGCGCTTACTTCTGCCGATTCAAAAACCGCTGAGAGAAAATTCGAAAACTTTCCCTCATCCTGATTGAGCAGGAGCACGGGAACATCAGCGAAGGTATTGCTGCCGCCCATACCGAAAGCGGCGGCCATAGCTAAGGTTAGTCCCAGCGGCGTGACCAACATGGTCACTAATGCTCCCACATCTCGAAAGGTGAGTCGTACTTCTTTTAGGGCCAGGGTGATAAGTTTACGCATTTATTTCTCCTCGTGATGCTGGTCGCTTCGTCAGTCGCGGAGCGCGCGCCCGGTTAGGTGTAGGAAGACCGTCTCCAGATTAGGCTCGCGTATCTCCACGGTGTGGATGCTCAATCCTAACTCGGAGGCCTTTGCCAAGACGAACGGCAAGGCTACTTCCGCTGCCTTCACATTGAGCACCACCTCGCCATCGTGCGCGCTGCTCTGGTGGATGCTCTTCAGCGTGGATAGCGCCTCCGCCAATCTCTGCCCTCCATCCACCTGGTGGAGTTTGAGGTGCAGGGTCTCGTCCTGGCCGACTAACTGCGCCAATTCCTCCCAACTGCCCAACGCGATAAGTTTGCCTTGATCAATGATCCCGATGCGGTCGCTCAACTCCTGCGCTTCCTCCATGTAGTGGGTGGTGTAGAGCACACTGACGCCCTGTGCATGTAACTCTTTGATGTAATCTAAAATGTAACGTCGGCTCTGCGGGTCAATAGCGACGGTCGGTTCGTCTAAGATGACCAGGGGCGGATTGCCCAACAAGCCCACGGCTAAATTGAGCCGCCGCTTCATCCCGCCGGAGAAAGTTTTAACGCGATCCCTGGCCCGCGCGGTTAAGTCCATCAGCTCCAGCTTTTCGGCGATCTCCGTTTGAAGGGCGGCGCCACCCAACCCCTGCATTTCACCCCAGAAGCGCAAATTTTCCTCCGCCGAAAGCTCAGCGTAAAGCGCCAACTCTTGCGGCACCACGCCGATGCTGCGCCGCACGCCCATTGGCTCCCGCTGCACATTGTACCCGTTCACGTTGGCCGTGCCCGCCGTGGGTCTGAGCAGCGTGCTGAGCATCGAGATAGTGGTGGTCTTCCCGGCGCCGTTGGGTCCCAAGAGGCTGAATATCTCGCCAGAATGAATCTCAAACGAGACATCATCAACTGCCTTGCGATCTGAGGATTTATATTTTTTTGTTAGATGGTTGACTGCTACCAGTGCCATATTCTCTTCCTTTTGTACGCTCTTGAGTAGCGGTGTGGGTTAAACCGCTTGAAAATAGCTCACTCAACCCCCTCCTGGTTGCCAATCCGAGGAGGGGGTTGAATTCTAACTTGCAACTTGTAACTTTCAACCTTCAACTAATATACCGCAGCGCCCAATCATCAACTAGCCAGTAACGGAAATTTTGACCGTCGCTGCATTGGATGGCGCCGACGACGCCGTAGACCAACGCTCCTAGGGGCATGACGCCCAAGAGTAGCGTAGCGATGAGCGCGAAGGGGATAAGCAAGATCCCGACAACTATGGCAGAAAGCATCCCGACGACGGCCCACATAATCCCGATGATGGTCCCGGCGCCGGCCCAGAAGATGAGTTGGAAGAGAAAGGCCTGGAGTGCTTGGTAAGCGACGTAGCGCGAACGTTCTTTGTAGATCAGGTAAATGAGCAGCGCGGCTGCCACGCCTAGAAAGCCCGTGATCAAGTTGAGTAAGATGCTCAGATGGGCCAGAGCAGCCAAGAGCCGCTCATCACCGGGTGAGAGCGGTGGCGGTGGGGAGTAGGCTCTCGGGGGGATAGGTGGTGTAGGGGGTGTGGCGTCAGTTTGTGTGTCAGATGTTTCATTTTCCGTATTCATAGGTTCTCCTTTTGCTTGGTGGAATAGAGTCAATCCAATGTTATTACGCACCCGCCGCTCTGAAGTTGCGGGCTAGCAACATCCAGACCTCTGAGGTCTGGCGACGTCCTGGCGCGACAGCATTTGCGCTCCATCCAGCCTAGCTGGTGTCCTCAAAACTCTTACCGGAGACCTCGGAGGTCTTAACTAAATTGAACTTCTCCACTTGATAGGTGCTGATCTCAATTCCCGGTTGCCGCCAAGCGTCGCGAGGCAGCCCTGCCTTGGCGCAGAGGTGTGCCAGAAACTCTCGTGGCTCGCTCAACTGTTCCCAGACTTGC
>JAIOSN010000265.1 GCA_021107605.1 Anaerolineae bacterium
AACACCGTATCCTCCCGCCCACCGCGCCAGACTACCGGCAGCGTTTGCCCATGCTGATGCGGGCCAAATGGCGGCTGGAGCCGCTCTACATCAAAATGCGCGTGCCGATATTGGCGGCGGGCGTGGAGCCGGCCTGGTTGAACGCTTGGGTTTTCCGTTACCTGTTGCGTACCTATCCAGCCCTGGCAGAGAACCTGCTCGCGGTGCAAGAGCGACTCTTCACCACCGCCGATTTGCAGTCGCAGTACGGCAGCTGGTACGGGGAAACCGTCTTCGCGCTCAAAGCCTGGGATGTGGACGACCTGCTCTGGGAACTATCCGGGCCGGTAGAAACCACCCCGCTAGCCAGTGCTTACCTGGGCGTGGCGGTTGATTTTGAACCCGGCAACTTCCGCCAGCTGCGTCTGAACTTCGCTCTGCCCGCAGGACAGTTCCCGGCGGCGGGCAGACGGCTCCGTGCCTACTTGCAAGCGAATCATCTCCCCAACAACGTCCGCCGGGAGGGTGAGCACTATCACTTTGAGCTGGTAGAGAAAGCATTGAAGAAGCACCTGCTCCTGGCGGGCAGTTATCGTGAGACGGGAGAAACTTTCCAGGCGGATTTACTGGTCGGCCCGAAGTTTGATCTACGAGGTTACCTGAGCTCTTTCAGTGGCGCGCCGGGTCGGGCGCGTGGGGTACCGGTTGCTCTCTCTGAGCTGTTCTGGTGATAACATTATTTGGAGATTGCGCACGGACTTTGAGGGCGCGGTGTCTCAGCGGAACCGCGATAATAAAAAGAGCCTCCCCTTGTCAACGGGAGGCTGCCACCCTAATTGGGGGGGATTTTTGAGTAGGGCGGGTGGGAGTCGAACCCACACACTCGTAAAAGTAGGGGATTTTAAGTCCCCGGCGTCTGCCTATTCCGCCACCGCCCCTGGCTATAAAAGAAACGGGCATCACATAAAAGATGCCCGGTATGATTGTCTACGTAAAGGCGACGGTCGGATTTGAACCGACGAATAAGGCTTTTGCAGAGCCTTGCCTTACCACTTGGCCACGTCGCCAAGAAAAAAGCGGGCGAAGGGACTCGAACCCTTGACCTTCTCCTTGGCAAGGAGGTGTTCTACCAACTGAACTACGCCCGCGCGCAATGGGCAATAATATACCATACCCCTATAATTTAGCAAGCTGGAATTTGGCTTCACTGGAAAACGCCCTTAGCTCCAGAAATGCGATTTTCACCTTACGCGGATTGCGTAGCTTCTTCATCGAGAGCTGCATGTTGAGCAGTTCGGACGTGGGAAACTGAATGACGCGCGCTCTTTGCTCTTTTGCCCCCTTAATAAATCGTGCTATACTTAACTTGGTGAAATTCCTAAAGAGCAGAGAAGTTTGGTAGCTGTTTCTACGAATACGGTTAGCAAGGAGATTCTTAACTATGATGGTTGATAATACTCTTGTCCTCTTGGGTGGAGGAGTAATCTTTCTGGCTTTGGTGTCTGCTCTTAGCTTTGCCTTTCGCCAACCCCCGGAGAGATCGTCACTGCGCGAGATTCCAGTTTTCGGAGATCTGGCCGGCAAGGTGGGGCGGGCAGCAGAGGAAGGCACCCTCGTCCATATTACCCTGGGTAGTGGTTCCCTGTATGGAGAAGACGCCATGACTTCAGTGGCCTCCCTGGAGGGCTTGACCGCGTTAGCTGATCTTTCTGCCGCGTATGATACTCCCCCTATTGTGACCACCGGCGACCCGACTCTCTATCTCTTAGCCGATGATTGGATGCGGCGGGCCTACGCGCGTTTGGGGAATGTGGGAAGTTATCGGCCTACACTGGTACAATTTGTGGGAGCTTCGCCGACGGTCTATGCTGCTCAGGCAGCCACCTACCTTTACGAAAAAGGAGTTGGCTCTAATGTGGTGTTGGGTTCATTCGCCCAAGAAGTGAGTTTGTTGAGTGATGCGGCCGCGCGTCGTGGAATTGTCACCGTAGGCGGCTCAACTTCCTGGCAGGCATTGAGCGCACTCTTCCCGGCTTTGGGAACAAGCGCACTGGTGATGGGAGAAGATTTATTTGCTGGCGGTGCATTGGTGACGCAGCGGCGGGAATATGAAGCTGCCTTGTGGGGCGAGGACATTCTCCGCTGGGCGGTGATTGCGGCTCTCATTGTGCTGGCCGCATTATCAGTGTTAGGCATTGGGGTGGGATAAGGGATGATCAGGCGGATTTTGGCGACAGCAATTGCGATTTTGGTGGGCGTAACTGTCTTGGTCGGGGGAGTATGGCCGGTAACTCCCTTACGTGAGTTGCGCGCCATCTTGCTTCAATGGATGATGGTCCTGGGTGCTTTCGCGTTCTTCTTGGCTTTCTTGAACTTACTTCGCGCCAATCTGGCACGTCTCAACCGTAAAGGACGGGGAAGATTCCCTAGTCTTTTGATCGTTATCTCTGCGCTGGGTACTGTAATTTTAGTGATGTGGGAATTGCTCTGGCAAGGTAGCAGCGGAGTCTGGAGCCAATATCTCGTCAGAAATTTTTTGGTTCCAGGGGAATCTGCTTTGCTGGCACTCACGGCAATTACATTGCTCTTAAGCGGCCTGCGGATATTACGGGTCCGGCGTGACTTCAACAGCGTACTTTTTTTGACTGTTGCGCTTCTCCTCCTGCTAAAAACGGTGCCTACGGGTGGAGTGTTGAGAGATCTTGCTACTTGGGTTGAGCGCGTATTGGCGTTGGCCGGGATGCGGGGACTTATTATTGGGGTTGCGCTCGGAGCGTTACTTTCTGGGTTGCGCACGTTGTTTGTCACGCGACCATATATTGAAGAATAGATATAGGTTGAGGAAAGCATGATTCGCTGTCCTAAGTGCGGAGTAATTAATAGAGACGGAAGTCGGTTCTGTAATGAGTGCGGTGAGCAATTGCAGCATACTCAGATTCGGTGCCCACTCTGTGGAACCATGAACCAAGTGGGATCTGTTTTCTGTGAACGTTGTCATGCTCGTCTGGTGCCGGCGGCCGGTATGGTGCCACCTGAAAATAAGATGGGATTTGAGTCCGGGATCACTTCTCGCG
>JAIOSN010000020.1 GCA_021107605.1 Anaerolineae bacterium
ACCACGTCGTATTTGCGGTAAATTTCTTGCGGGAGAGGGTCGCATTAGACCTCTGAGGTCTGACCAGTTGCTTAACTCAGATAAAAACAAAAATCGGCGTTTAGCAGCGTGCAGCTGCGTCCTAAATGAGCTATTCTCACCCGCTACCTGGGAATGGTTGAGCAGTAACGTTGTCTGTTAGTTAAACGTTGCTGAATCTTAACCAAACAGTTATGTTTTCCTGGTTTCCTTTTGTGATATAATATCGGTTAGAATGGTTGGATTTATTTCCGTATTTGACGAGCTGGAATGAGGTAATTAAATGGGAGCAAAAATTCTTTATATTGAGGACAATGCAGATAACCGCATGTTGGTACGCCGCATTATGATGGTAGAAGATTGTGAAGTATTTGAGGCGGCAACAGGTGCTGAAGGGATTGCGCTGGCCATCCGAGTTAGACCAGATTTAATTCTTATGGATATGAACTTGCCGTCCGTGGATGGTTACGAGCTTACCCGGCGTGTACGGCAGATTCCGGAGTTGCAGGACATTCCAATAATTGCTATGACGGCCAACGTGATGCACGGGGACCGGGAGAAGACTCTGGAAGCGGGTTGTGATGGCTATATTCCCAAACCGATAGATGTGGACGACCTGCCGCGTCAAATTCAGAGGTTCTTGGAGGCTAAAAGATAGGGGGCTGGCATGGTAAGATCACCGCATGATGCCACAATTTTGATTGTGGAAGATAACTTCAATAACTTTCTCCTGATGACGCGCCTATTAGCTTTTTTGGGCGTCAAAAAATGCGAGTGGAAGGCTTCGGGATGGAAAGTGTTGGAATTTGCCGAAACATTGGGGGATATTGATCTGATTCTGATGGATCTTATGTTACCTGACACCGATGGGTATGGTGCCTTAGAGCGCTTGCGTGCTCATCCTACTTTTGAGGGTGCGTCGATTATCGCCGTGACCGCACATTCTTCTATTGGTTCCATGCGTAAGGCGCGTGCGGCTGGCTTCGATGGGTTTATCGGTAAACCCTTAGACCCTGATCGCTTTCCAGAACAGATACGGCGTATTTTATTGGGTGAGGAGGTATGGGAACCTCAATAGAGGGGACTGACTTTTCCTCCCTTGCTTCTCGTCTCATTCCCACTACGGGCATGCGAGGGGGGTTGGGGAGAACGTTGCTGACGGCCTTTCTGACTCTGGCTATAGTGCCGCTGGCTCTGGTGGGTTGGTATGCGTTGCAACAGAACCAACAGTATTTAGAAGCTGTGGCGGCAAACAAGTTAGTGACGATAGCGTCTTTGCAGGCCGTAGTGATAGAGAGAGAGGTTGAAGGATGGAAAACTTTATTCCCGGGGGGGGGGGAACCTGAGAGTGCTGGATTAGCACTCTCCCTACCTGCCGAGGGCTCCCTTGAGCACTACGCTCCGGGTCTAGTGGGAATTGCCTCTAGTGGCGCCACTCCTCAAGCAAACTGGTCGCTCGGTGAGTGTGCGGCCACACTGGTTTATTTAACCGACATTTCGAAGGTGGCTGCTGGTGAGGTGATAGTTTTACCCCTTCCACAAGAGGAAAACACGTTATTTTTCTGTACTTGGAGGGACCTTTGGAGGAGTGGCCAGCGAGATGCCTTAACCTGGGGTGAGACCACTCGGATTTATCTGGTGTTGCCGGAGGCCAGAGAGCCTTCAACCGCGCCGCTGCCGTTATTAGCTGCAGGAGAGAGCAGCGGAGTTTATCAAAATCATCAGGGTGTCTCTGTGGTCGGAGCCTACGTTCCCTTACCGCAACTGGGACTGGGGGTATTGGTTGAGCAAGCAGAGGCTGAGATCATATCCGCCAATGATCAAGCTGTAGCGACGCTCATTGCGGCAGTTTTGGGGCTGGTATTAGCTATCACTACCATCGCTGCTATGGTAATTCGTAAAATTACTCGACCAGTGATACAATTGACAGAATCCGCACTGGCCATGTCTGGCGGTGATCTAGGGCAATATGTACCGGTCACCTCCAGAGATGAGATTGGGATTCTCACTTACGTCTTCAACCAGATGGCAGCAGAGCTCAAATCACTATATGATGGCTTGGAGGCCAAGGTTGCGGAGCGCACTAAGATGCTCCAACGGGCTAATTATCTGATCCAATGGCGGGCGTTGCAATTAGAGGCCAGTTTGGAAGTGAGCAAGGCGATCACCTCTTACCGTGATCCTAACCTGCTGCTGGAACGTGTCGCCGGGTTGATTCAAGAGCAGTTTATTTATATTTCGGTAGCCGTTTATTTAGTGGAACCGGGTGGAGGAGCGGCCCGCTGGCGCGCTGCCAGTCCCCGGGATAGTAATTGGCCTGACCGTGTCAGTGTGGGTGACGGGACGGTCATGGCGAAGGCGCTGCAGACTGCCAAGATTCAGAGTGCGGAGCGGACGCTCTTTCGA
The DNA here is from genome assembly GCA_021107605.1 of Anaerolineae bacterium. Classification (GTDB taxonomy): domain Bacteria; phylum Chloroflexota; class Anaerolineae; order B4-G1; family SLSP01; genus G713. Next base: position 2,425 of record JAIOSN010000020.1, read on the forward strand.
GATAGCGACCTCTCACGACGGGGTTTTACTACATTGGCTATTCCTCTCTGTATGGAAACTCGTGTGTTGGGAGTAGTGGCGATCCTCCGTACTGATAGAGAGGTGGAGCAGGAAGATGATCGGGCTGTGCTCTGGCACCTGGCCAATCAAATCACGATTGCGTTGGAGAACGCGCGGGCTTATGAGCGTGAGCGGCTAGCTGCTCAACAGTTGGAGGAAGCCGAGTTGTTCAAGGCGCGTTTTCTGGCGAATATGTCCCACGATCTGCGGGAACCGTTGAACTCGGTGATTGGTTTCTCGCGGTTGCTCTTGAAGGGGTTGGATGGCCCGTTATCTAAGCAACAGGCGCAAGATATTCAACGCATCTACACTAACAGCAAGCGTTTATTACAATCGATCAGTGATATTTTGACGATCTCGCAAATTCAGGCTGGATTGATGGAGTTAGATTTGCAGCCGGTAGCCTTGCAAGAAGTGATCGAAAGCGTGCTTCCCACTGCGGAGGCGTTTGTGTACGGGGAACCAATCACTCTGAAAGGGGAGATTGACCCGTTTTTACCACTTGTTTGGGGTGATGCGATGCGTATCCGGCAAGTGCTACTTTACTTGTTGAGTAACGCGGCTAAATTCACCGAAAGCGGCACGGTAGTCCTCCGGGTTTGGACTGCTGAAGATTGGGTTTACGTCAGTGTGCGCGATACTGGTCTTGGGATTCCGGAGCAAGAACGGGAGCGAATCTTTACGCGCTTTGAGAAAGGCCAGGAGGAGCACGTTAGTTCCACTGGAGCCGGACTGGGTTTGGCTTTGAGTAAGCAATTTGTGGAGATGCACGGCGGTCAAATTTGGGTGGAGAGTGAGGTGGGGGTGGGTTCCACATTTACTTTCTCATTACCTTTACTACCTTTAGAGAGAGCAGCATGAGAGCCGGCTGAGATAGGGGAGAGTGATATTCGTGAGAGCTAACGAAACTGCTGGGCGAGTGGACGCTGAAGTCTCGTTTTCTGAGACCTTAGAGTTGGATAGCCGCCGTTTGGTTGATCAGATTCGCCGGGCATTGGATATTGAGCAGGTTCTACAACGGACGGCTACCGGGTTGGCGGAGATGCTAGAGCTATCTCAAGTCTCCATAGAACTGAGCGTGGTAGCACCAGACCAACCTGAGGAGTAAGCATTGATGAATACCACAATCAATTGGCAGTTGAGCTTGCAGGAGCGCCAGACACAACTTCTTGGATACCTGTTGCTGGCTGCAACGTGTGGGGGGGGAGGGGGGCTGGGTTTATTCTACTTCTCGTTCCCAGCCGAGATAGGGATGTTAGCGCGGAGCATAGAATTACTCCCTTTCT
>JAIOSN010000279.1 GCA_021107605.1 Anaerolineae bacterium
AATCCATCCGGTCATCGGTCTGCCCGGCCTGGAAGCGATGGTAGAACTCGTCTGAGGAGCGGCCGTATTGTTGTTCAAACTCGGCCAAAGCAGCCAGTAGTTGACTCAACTGGGATTGACATACCTCGGCCTCATGGGTCAGCAGCTTAGCTAAGGTGCGTTCCATCAAAGCGCTAACCTGACCTTCCTGGTAGAGATGCGTAAGCATCGACAACCGTCGGAACGTCGCCTGACTTGCCGCCGCTTGAATTTCACCCATCATACACACTCCTGATTCAAATAAGACTGATCTGAAGCTTCAAATACATTATAGCACACTCAAAAGGAGCAGACTAAATAGAAATTGAAAGGGCGAAAGTCAGGAAGCGCAACCCCAGTATTGGCAACAAAATAGGCGTTCCAGCGCTATGGCCAACAACGCTGAAACGCCTACTATTCATGCGCCAGACTGTCCACAATGACCTGCCTGTCTACTGTCTGCTGTCTGCTGCCTACTGTCTACCGTCTACTGTCTACTGTCTACTGTCTACTGTCTACCGTCCTCCCACCTACCGTCCAAGCGTAATATCACACCCGTTCTTGATGACGTAGCGCGGCGCCTCGTGGCTCCAGAGTGCTTCCCAGACGCTCCCGGCGTTCAAAACCACCAGATCGGCCACGTTGCCCACGGCGAGACCAAAGTCCTCAATGCCGAGCGCTTCGGCAGCGTGCGTCGTGATCAGATCGTAGAGAATCTCCATCTCCTCACGGCTGGTCATCCACATTAAGTGCGCGGCCAAGAAAGCCACCTCCAGCATGTTATTACGGCCAAAGGGATAATAGGCATCGGCGATATCATCTTGCCCCAGGGCGATGCGCACGCCGTGGTGATATAGATCCTTAACGCGAGCGTAGAGCGGCCCAGTTTGCGGATCGCTCACCACGCCGATCCGCGCCTTCTTGAGCAGGGCGCGGATTTTGCGATAGTACGGTTCCGGATAGAGCGCCATAGCGCGCGCGTGCTGCGCGGTGACGCGCCCTTCCCAACCCACTTGGAGCGTCTTGACCGCCAACATCTCCAACGTGCGGAGGCCGGCGTCGCCAGCATCGTCAACGAGCATGGAGACGTCTTTGTCGTACTCCACGGCCAGCGCAAACATCCGGTCGATATGCTCTTGCTCGTCCGCGTTGGTGTACTCAATCCACGGAATGCCGCCCACCACATCAGCGCCCAACTCCAACGCTTGGCGGATGTACTCCTCCGCGCCTGGGTCGCGCACCACGCCATCTTGGGGGAAAGCCACAACCTGGATTTCCACCTGCTCCTTGAACTCCTCCCGCGCCTTGATGAGCGCCTTGACGCCCTCCAATTTGGCCGTGGTGTCGGTATCGGCAAAAGCGCGGATGTGCGTGTTCCCAAATTTGATAGCCAGTCTGACGGCCCGGCGCACATTCTCGATAATCCAGCTCTCGTCATATTGCTCCTTGACCTGCGCCGCCAGTTCGATAGCCGTCATCGCGCCACCCATCGAACCACCGGTGTAGGCGCCCAACGCCGCGTCGTCCATCATGGGCAGCGTGTAAACTTTGCAAAGGTGCAGATGTCCGTTGACGAAAGATTCTGTGACCAGCCGGCCCCTGGCATCAATGACCTGCGCCGCCTCGCCGGCCGCCTCCGGGCCAATCCCAACGATCCGCCCGGCTTGGATGCCGATATTGAGCAGCTTACCGTCAGAAAAACGGGTCTTGGCATTAGTGATCAGTAAATCGAATTTCATAATTATCTCCTTTTTAGCCGTTAGTCTTTTGACCTCAGACTTTTAACTTTCAACCTTCAACTTTAGACTTTCAACTTTAGACCTTAGATTTTTAACTGTAGCCGTTCTTGGGCTCGCAACGCCCCTTCCAAAATCGCCTCGTAGCCGGTGCAGCGGCAGAGATGTTTGTTGAGCGCGTTGATGATTTTATCCTCTGACGCCTCCAGATCGGCAGTGAAGAGCGCGTAAAGTTCCATGATGATGCCCGGCGTGCAGAATCCACACTGTACCGCGCCCGCTTCGATCAACGCCGTCTGGATAGGATGCAGCCCGCCGTTTTGAGCTAACCCTTCCACGGTCAAGATCTCCGCGCCGGCGACCTGTTCCAGCTTCAGACGGCAGCTCTTGCGCGCCTGGCCGTCCACCACCACCACACACGCGCCGCAAGTGCCATTATCGCAACCACGCTTCGTCCCTGTCAACTGCAATTGCTCCCGGATAACGTCCAGCAGCCGCAACTGCGGATCGGCAGTCACGGTGCGTTCCACGCCATTTACTCTAAAGGTAATTTTATCGCTCATTGTACCTGCTCCTCCTTTGCTGCCAGGGCTGCCTTCATCTTCTGGGGGGTGATGGGAATCTCATGGAACTCAATCCCCACCGCGTCGTAGATCGCGTTCAAAATAGCCGGGGCCACGCCGATGACCGGATGTTCACCCAGCGCGCGCGCGCCAAACGGGCCGATGGCGCTGGGAGTTTCGACAAATTCCACCGTCTGCCGGGGCGCTTCCTTCAAGGTGGGAATGTGATATTGGAAGAAGTGCGGATTGAGCACGCGGCCCTCCGCATCTATCTCCAACTGCTCGTAGAGAGTGGCGCCGATAGCCATCAGCACGCCGCCCACGACCTGCCCCCTAATCTGCTGGGGATTGATAACCTGCCCCACATCAAAAGACGAGGCGAAGTGCTCAATAAAAATCTTGCCCGTCCGCTTGGAGATGCGCAGTTGGCAACCTTGCGCGCCAAAGGTGTAGGTGACGCCCATGTTCCCCTGCCCGGTCTCCATGTCTGGCCCGGAGTAACGGGGCAGCCGCGCATCAGCGGTGGCTTGCGCCAGCTCGCCGATGGTCATGCCGTTCGCGTACATGTAGCCGCGCGCCAGCTGCGTGATCGGCACGCGCACGCCCGGATCTGATCTGAGGAAGACGTACTCGCCATCGTATTCCAAGAAATCCTCATCGCAACGCAACACCTGCGCGGCGGTCTTTTTGAGCGTGGCGATAATTTTATCCGCCGCGCGAATGATCGCCCGCCCCCCCTGCATGGTGAACATAGAGCCAATAGTCTGCCATTCGTAAGGTGAAAATTGGGTGTCAATCTCCGAGTAAACGCGTATCTTAGCCGGCGGAATCTGCAACGCCTCGGCGGTTACCTGTTTAACGACGGTCCGCAATCCCTGCCCCACCTCCACCCCGCCCATGTTGATCGAGACGCTGCCGTCAACGTTCATCTTGAGGTAACAGCCCTTCGTGGAAAAAGGCGCGCCTTTGGGAGATTTCATCAGCGCGGCGAAACCCCGCCCGTAGTAATGATCCTCATCCTCCGGCAGCAACTCCGTGGAGAAGAGCGCGTCACGCACCTGCGCGACACACTGGCGGATATCGCCATTAGTCTTCCAGAGCCGCTCGCCCAGCGCAGTGACGCTGCCCGCGCCCAGGTAATTTTTCTCCCGTAACTCAAAAGGCGACATGCCAAGCTTGCGCGCCAGCATATCCACGAGCCGCTCCGTGGCTAATTGGGATTCCTGATGACCGTAACCCCGGTAAGCGCCGACGGGGGGCGTGTTGGTGTAAACACAATACCCTTCCAGGTCACAATGAGGGATCTCGTAAGGCCCGGTGGAGTTATGGGTCGCGCCGATGGTGATATTCACGCCCGTATCGGCATAAGCCCCGGTTGAATGATAGATGGTGGTCTTCAGCGCTACAAACTTCCCCTCCTGAGTGGCCCCTAATTTCATGTGGGTGCGGATGCCATGTCCGATCAGGGTACTGGTGAAATCCTCCCTACGCGAAGCCACCCACTTGACAGGATGACCCGGCACGAAACTGGCGATGTAAGCGACGGTCTGCTCCACCGTGATATCAGATTTGTAGCCGAAGCAGCCGCCAATTTCAGGGATATGGACGCGCACATCAGCCACCGGCAGGCCGTAAGCGTGGGCCAAATCCTCGCGGATGATAAAGGGGCAGATGGAAGACGACCAGGCCTCGATAGTCTGATCTCTTTTGAACCAGACGATGGCCCCATGCGTTTCCAGAGCTGCGGAGGAGCCGAAGGGATAGAGGAACTCGCCTTCCACCACCACGTCCGCTTGCGCAAAACCCGCCTCAACATCACCTTTCCGCAGATGATAATAATCGGCGATGTTAGTGCCAGGTACCGGTTCCAGGGTCGGTAAATGCCAATAGTCGCCGTTCTGCTGATGAATCAGCAGCGCGCCATCCTCCATCGCGTCCCGCGCATCGGTATAGACCGTTAGCGGCTCATACTCCACCTTGAGCTTGGCCAACGCCGCGCGAGCGTGTTGTGGCGTATCCGCAATCACCGCCGCGACCGGCTCGCCGATGTAGCGCACCTTCTCCACCGCCATCGGCGTCAGATCCTTGATGTTATCGCCGTAGCGAATGGTGCAACCGGCTCCGGTAACCACCTTGACCACGCCCTGGCACGCCTCCGCCTCCGCCGTCTCGATGGAGAGAATTTTGGCGTGCGCGTACTCCGGGCGCAAAATCGCGGCGTGCAACATGTCCGGCAAGCGCAGATCATCCAGATAAACCGCGCGCCCCGTCACCTTGGGTACCGCGTCTGGCCGGCTGATGTTCTTTCCAATATATTTGAATTCCATCTTTACTCCTTTTGAGTAGCAATTCACAGATTGCACATACCTTTGGCTACTAAAAAAGCCAAGAATTTCACCCCTGAGGCCCGGATAAGCACAGAGCTGTTGAGTCAGTGAGATACTTTTTTGCAGTAACGACATTATCATAACAGATAAAATCAACACGATAAGTAGCCCACAAACGTTCTCTTTTGTAGAAAATCTGTCTCCTAATCGCTTGTCACTGCCAGCGCGATCCCCTCCGCCATGTTAGCAATCATCCAGCGATTCCATGCAGTGAGCCTGGATAGATGCAGGCGCACCACAAAACCAATCTACGGCAACCAGGTTACTAGCCACACCCCCGAGTTCTTATGGAAAACAGCAGCGTTCTCCCAGGGCGAAACTTCAATCCCTAACGCTAGGGTAACTGTTGTGCCATCAGCAGCATAGAGAGGAGAAGAAAGCAGTGTGGTATCTGCTCTGCTATTCAGATCATAGATGTGAAGATCGCGAGAGATCCGCGACCCCCGGGTATTCTGATAGTATAATCGCTGTCCATCAGG
>JAIOSN010000064.1 GCA_021107605.1 Anaerolineae bacterium
GGGGAAGCGGAGCTGTGAGAGATGGGGAGACAGAGGGACTGGGAGACGAGGGAACCAGGGGAGCGGGTACCCGCGGGCGGAGGAAGCTGGCGGCCAGCGCAACCAGGAGCAACAAGGTTCCTAATAAAATTAGCCAGTGTTTGCGGTTCATCAGATAACCTCCAGTGGTGAAAACGTAGGGGGAACCCTCTGTGGTTTCCCAAAGCGAATGAGCGAGAAGGCGAGTGAGCGAAAAAGCGAGGGACTGGCGTAAAACAGCACTGTAGCAAAAATCAGACCTCCGCTTTCTTGAAGAAAGCGGAGGTCTCTCTTGGCCTCGCTCCCGAGGCGAGAAGCATTTGACGTTTCATTGTCACCCCCAGCCCTCACCAGGGGACTTTTCGCAGACTGAGCTCATGATCTTTACAGACTCGCCCGTACCTGATGCTTCTGTGACCTGCTAACCAACCCTGACCTGCGAATTCGCACTACTTAAAATCACGCTCCTGCTGAACTCAGCGTATGTACCCTCGCACCGTGACCTCACCAGCGCGCCAGATGGCCTCGGTGAAGCGCACGGGCAGCGAGTCGGCGCGGCGCAACTGCCGCTGAATCTCAGTTTCCAGCGCCTGGCGGATGGGTCCCGGCACAGGCAGGCTGAGTTCCAAGATTTTGATCTGTGGCAAACCGTCTTTCAACGTGATGCGCGTCTTGGTGCCGACATGGACCCGCAGCCCGGCGATGGTAGCATCACCCCCGCCGCCGACGTCCTCCGGCGTGATCTCCACGTGAGGATGGGCAAAGGGAATCTGCGGGTAGCGCTGCAAATACCAGGTGATGGTCTGCTCGGCTTCCAGCTCGGTGAGCGTGATCTCCCACATCTCGCCGGAGTGTTCGCCGGAATGGATGTAAGCGAGCAGTTCTACTATCTCTGGGTCACAGAGCGGCTCGACGATATACGGTTCCACCGACGCCGAAAGCAATCGCCCCCAGGTGAAGAGATTGGCGGCGACTAAAATCACAGCGATAAAAGAGTTCATGCCCAGTTTGCGGATACGAAGTTTCATGCGAGCCTCATTTCATGAACGAATAGCATAAGTCTACCGAAAAAAGTTATCTCACCACAGAGACACAGAGCGTAGTATGGGCAGGCAGTGCCCATTGACACGGAGAAAATTTGATGTTTGGTTTAAGGTTACTGTCATAATGTATTCGCCACTTTTGCTTTCTGTCATTTTCACCACAGAGAACACGGAGAAAAAATAAGAAAACTCTGTGTTCTCTGTGTCTCTGTGGTGAAAAGATCGTCTTACACACTAGCGCAACACCAACTTCAGCCCGGTGATACCCAACGGCACGAGGGCCGCCAGACACGCCAGCGCCCAGATCGCCACAGCCCGGTCAGAAAGCACGAAACGCGCATCAGGCGCGACGGCGTCGCCGGGCAACACAAGCGCGTCCAGGCCCACCGGTTTCCCCTGCTGCGCGATGGTCCGTCCTAGCCACAGCGCCACGAGGACCAGGATGATGAGCAACGCGAAGGTCGTGCCGCCCGCCGAAAGCCCCAGGACGTCAATCTCCGGCGGCAGGTCGCCGAAGAACTCCGCGCCCGCCAGGGTGATCACCAGCAGCGAGCCGCCGTTCCAGAGCGCGTGCATTCCTGCCGCCAGACCGAACCGCTTGAGCCAGTCCCGCCCGGCATGCGGCTCTTTGCACAGCACGTCGCGCCACGCCAGCGCCACCAGCCCAGCACCCAACGGATGGATCGCTCCGCCCAGCGCCCGCACTACCAGGATACCGACCCAAAAACTGTAGCCCGAACTGGCGTAGATGACATTCTCCAGCGCGGCAAAGCCCGCCCCCGCCAGCGCGCCCACCAGGAAGGCTTCCCGTCGCGGCAGGCGTTTGACCAGCGGCAACGTCACCAGGGGTTTGGCGAACTCTTCGGCCAGTGGCGCGATGACGGCCAGCATAATGAAAGCGTAAAAGAAACCCCAACCGGTCAATGCTCCGGCCACATCTCTGCCCACCAGAGCGCGTAGCAGCCATTCCAGTTCGTCCAGCACCGGCTGGGCCAGATCATCCACCAACGCGAACAGCAAGCCGGGCAGCAGAATCTCCAAAATGATTGCCAGCAGTACCCCCGCCGTCGCGCCCCCGGCGAAAGCCACACTCCCACGCCGCCAAGTCAGTCCCCCCGTCTCGCCACGGGTGAACCATGCCACGGCCCACAGAGACGGCAGCGCAGCCGCTATCAACAGCACCGGTGGAAAAACCAGGACGGGCACAGCTTTGCCAGTCGTCACCGCGTAGCCCCAGGCAACGAAAAGGCTGAACAACCCTACCAACGCCCAAATGGGCGGCAGGCGCAAGGATTTCGAGGGACGCCCGTTGAGGGATGCGCGGCCGTGCCAGGCCGCTGCCCCGCCCGCGCCTAAGGTGACGACCGTCAGCGTCAAAATGCCGAGAATAAACTGCACGTCGGAGTCACTGTAATAGCCAGAACCGCTGATTAGCAGCACAAGACAGTATCCCAGGGCCAGTGGAATCCCCGGCAGCGCCAGGCACAAACCCAGGATCATAATGGTTCGTTTCCAACCTTTCGGCAACGCCTCTACTTGCATTTTGTCGTCTATTTGCATTTTGTCATCCCGTTCATTCATCGGGAAACCACAGAGGGCTTCCCCTACATTGGGGAATCACGGAGAATTCCCCCTACTCCCAATTCTCGAACACCTCTTCCAGTGAAACCTTGATCTGTTCCAACCGGCGCTCCACCAATGTGGCCAGTCCTATCAGCAGTAACCCAATGATGCCGAAGACGATCCACTGGTTCACCGATTGCAGCGCGTTGATGAGCTGCCCCACCGTCGCCAACATCACGCCCACCATCCCCGCGTAGAAGAAGCGCCGCAAGCGACGCGCACTTCCGAACCATAGCAGCGTCAGCCCTTCGCCGCCCAGCAGCAGCGCGAAACGCCAGCCGAAGACTAAGGTTTGCCAGAAGAGCGAGCCGAGCATAAGCACCAGCGCGGCGTAATCTATCCAGCGGGCCAGCGATTTGTGCCCCTCCCGCCATTCCACGGCGCTCACAGCAATGAGATACAGCCCGGCCGGCAAAGCATACCATTGCACACCCCTCAGCCCGGCCCGCCGCTGCACGTAGAACACGAAGAGCACCCATGCCGCCAGAAGCAGGGCCACAGCCCCGTATCCCATCCGGGGCCGCCGGTAAGTCACGGCTGCGGTGATATAGAGCAGGCCCAACCACGCCAACACACCAACGACCATCCACACCGTGGCTAAATCCACGATCTCGCGGAAGGGCATCCCGAACAGAGCACGCACGCTCCAGGCTGCTATATCTATCCCCAGGAACAGCGCCGAGCACCCCGCCACAACCGAAACTCCCAAACTCACCCACTGCAGGGATCGTTCAAAAACACGCACCCACGCGGGAAGGCGCAGCCGTTCTCGCCACCAACGGACGGCCAGCGCCAAGCCATATCCCACCAGACCGTACCCCAGGGCCAGCCGTGCATAAGCCACCGGGAAACTCACGGCGGGCCAGTGTCGAGCTACTCCCCATTGCCAGAGCGCGACCACTCCCAGCGCCGCGCCGCCGTAGGGCAATGTACTCGATGCCCAAAAAGCCGCCAGCACCACTAACAACAGCGCATTGACCAGCGTCACCGCCGCGTCGGCCTCCATAGTGCGGAGTACCCAAGCCTGCGAGACAAATTTGATCTCCATAGCGCGGAGCACCCAAAGTTGCGAGACCAACACATCCGCCGCAACTAAAGCGTACAGCGGACGCGACCAACCTGCGAAAAATCGGCCTGGCGTGAAGGGCGATCCTTCGCCACGCCGGCGCTCGATCCACATAGCCGCCGCCGTCGTGCCCAGGGTCACAGGCAGGAGCTGCAACCACGCCCAGGCGGGCAAATGCCACCAGCCCAGCGAATCCAGGTAGAACGCCGCCGCAAAATGCCCTGCCAGACCCAGCGCCAGCAGCCAGATCCGTAACCGGAAACGATAGATCGCCCAACTGTAGAAAGCCATCTGGATAAGGAAATAGAGCGCCCTCATTTCAGGCCGGAAATCGGCAAACAGCGGAGCCGCCGTCGCCAGACCGAAGCCCAGCGCGTACAGAGGTAGCGCCCACCATTCCAGAAAACGCTCGGCCAGCGCTACCGGCCAGCGCAGGGGGCCGTGCCACGGGAAGTCCCGCCACGCGCCGCGCCGCGCATCTAACCACACGCCCAGGGCCAACGCTGCCAGCGCGCCGGGGAAGAGCAGCAAGCCGTGATACTCCGGTAGGAACCAGCGATCCAACCCAATGGCGTAGGGAACCAGCACCAATGCACAGGCCGGGGTGAGCAAGAGCGATTGCCGGAGCCAGAAGGCGCTGACGGCGTAAAGCAGCGCGGCGGCTCCGTAGCCCCACAACGCGCCAATCTGATCACGGCTCGAAGGCGGCAAGCCCAGGGCGATGAGCGCAAAAGCCCCGGCGAGCACTCCGTTGCCGTATTCGCGGAGTTTAGCGCGCCGCAAAACCCACGCCAGCGCCAGGTAGAGCGCGGCCAGACCAATGAGACACCAACCATGCCGGTCACCAGGGATAACCGAATCCCACAGCGCCAGCAACAGTGAGATCGGGACCAGAGCCGCCGCCGGATAAACCCACAACGCATCGCGGAATAGCCAC
>JAIOSN010000083.1 GCA_021107605.1 Anaerolineae bacterium
ATCACCAGCACCGGATCGGCGACCCCGTTGTGGTTGGGTAGTTCCCACGGTGGAATGGTGGCGGCGTCGCTCAGCACCAGGTCGTCCCGCCGGGCGATATCGCGGCCCGCGCGCGTCCCCCAGACCAACCCCTCCAGCAAGGAGGTGCTGGCCAAACGGTTCGCGCCATGCACGCCCGTGCAACTCACCTCGCCCACTGCGTACAGCCCTTCAATGCTGGAGCGCCCCCACGTATCCACATAGACGCCGCCGCAGAAGTAATGCGCCGCCGGCACCACGGGAATCGGATCTGTGGTCATATCCAGCCCCAGATTATGGCAGTAGTTGTAAATGGTGGGGAAGCGCGCGCGGATGCGGTCGGCATCCATCTCGGAAGCCAGGTCCAGTAGGACGTGCGGAGCGCGCGTTTTGAGCAGTTCTTCGTGGATCGCGCGCGCCACCACGTCGCGCGGGGCCAGATCGCCCCACTTGGGCGCATACTCATCCATAAAATGCCGTCCGTCCAGGGTATAGAGCCGCGCCCCTTCGCCGCGCACCGCCTCGGAAATCAGAAAGTTGCAACCACCGGCAAGCGCCAACGTCGTGGGGTGAAACTGCACAAACTCGGCGTTGATGACGCGCGCTCCGGCACGGTACGCCATCGCCAACCCATCGCCGCGCGCCCCTTTCGGATTGCTGGTGTGGCGGTAAATCTGCCCCACGCCGCCGGTCGCCAGCACGGTGACCGGCGCCAGGATGCGATGAATCCGGACCTCGTCGCGTTCCAAGACGTAAGCGCCGTGGCAGATGATCGGCTCGTAGACGGCGTAGGGATCACTGCTGTGATGCGAGGAAGTAATGAGATCCACCGCCGTCATGGAAGTACACAGCGTGACGTTGGGCAGTTCACGCAACCGGGCCACAAGCGCCTTCTCGATAGCCTGCCCGGTGGCATCGCCGACGTGCAGCACCCGCGAGACGGAATGTCCGCCCTCGCGCGTGTACGCGAGCGTGCCCTCCGCCGAATGGTCGAAGTCCACGCCGACCTCGTCGATGAGCACGCGCTGCACCAGATCGGGGCCTTCCTCAGCCAGCAGGTACACGCTCGCCGGCAGGCTCAGGCCGGCGCCGGCACGCAAAGTATCCTCGGCCAGCAGAGCGGCGGAGTCCTCGACCCCGCGTCCCACGATGCCCCCCTGCGCATACTTCGTGTTCGATTCTTCCAATGTGCGCGCCCGCGTCACAATGGTGATTTGACACTGGGTATCCTGTGCCAGGCGCAAGGCTGTCGCCGCCCCGGCAATTCCACAGCCAATAATCAGTACATCAGTTTCAATTGGCATACTCGCCTCGAAGAGCTAAAACGTTATTCCAAACAAAATAATCCAATAATCAATGCGTCGCTTGATCTAATAGTATTGCGTATTCATTGCTGTTGGTATATTAGCGTAGATATCGCTGCTTTACAGTGCCAACATTCGCTCCAACGCGACCTGGGACCACTTGGTAGTTTCCTCGTCCACGGTCACTTCGTTACGCATCTCGCCGTCGAGAAGCCCCGTCACCGTCGCCGCCAGGTTTGCCACGGTGATCTGGCTCATCGTCGCGCAATATGGCTCCACATCCGTCAGAGGCACGAAGGTCTGCTCCGGATGTTCGCGCTGCAAGCGATGGACGAGACGGCTTTCGGTGCCGATGGCCCACACGGTGCCCGCTGGCGCAACCGCCACTTCGCGGATGATGCCCGCCGTCGAACCAGCGTCGTCGGCCAAGGCCACAACCTCGGCTCTGCACTCTGGATGTACAATGACGCGCACGTCCGGATAGCGTTCCCGCACGGCGCGGATGTGCTCCGGGCGGAAACGCTGGTGTACGTTGCAGGCGCCGGGCCACAATAGAACTTTCGCCTCGCGCAGCGCCGTGATATCGGGCGGAATCCGCACATCCCAGAGTAACATCTCCTCCAATGCAAATCCCATCTTGAGGGCAGTATTGCGTCCCAGGTGTTGGTCAGGGAAGAAGAATACGCGGGGCCGCTGCTCCAATGCCCACCGGATGACCTGCGCGGCGTTCCCCGACGTACAGACGATACCGCCGTGTCGCCCACAGAAAGATTTGAGCGCCGCCGAGGAATTGACGTAGGTGATAGGCGTGAAGGTCGACTCGACTGCATCAAAGGCCGTGTCCAACGCCCGCCAGGCCGTCAAGACAGCCTGTGGCGTCGCCGTGTCCGCCAGGTAACACCCCGCACTCGGATCGGGGATGAGCACGTGCTGCTCCGGCGGGGCGAGAATCGCCGCGACCTCCGCCATGAAATGCACACCGCAGAAGACAATGAACTCGGCGTCGGTCTGGGTGGCGGTGCGTGAGAGTTGGAGGGAATCGCCGCGATAATCCGCAAAAGCGATGACGTCATCGCGCTGGTAGTGGTGTCCCAGGATAACCAGGCGTTTCCCCAACGCCGCTTTGACATCGCGGATGCGCGCCGCCGGATCGGCGAGAGCGAGGGCGGCGGCAACCGGCTGCACTTTCATGCTGAGATCGAGCGCCTGCACCGAGTGGGTAATGGCACCGACCGAGATGTAGTTCACGCCGGTAGCAGCGACGTCTGCCGCCGTCTCCAAGGTCACGTTGCCAGAAGCTTCCAGGGGCACACGTCCCTCCGTCATAGCGACAGCCTCCCGCATGGTAGCCAGGTCCATGTTGTCCAGCAAGATGCGATCCAACGGCGGTTCCATCGCCAGTGCTTCGCGCAACTCTTCCAGATCACGCACCTCCACCTCAATGGGTAACTCAGAATGCTGTATCCGGGCACGTTCCACGGCCGGCGTGATCCCGCCCGCGCCGTCAATGTGGTTATCCTTGACCATCAGCATATCGAAGAGCGACATGCGGTGGTTCACGCCGCCGCCCATGCGCACGGCGTACTTATCGAGCACCCGGTAACCGGGCAGTGTCTTGCGCGTATCCAGCAAGCTCGCCTGCGTCGTCGCGATAGCATCGACCAGGGTGCGTGTCGCGGTCGCTATCCCCGCTAGCCGTTGCAGGAAGTTGAGTACGATGCGCTCTGCCGCCAGCAGGGCCGGCCCCGGGCCGTACACCTCGGCCACAACCTCCCCGACGACGACTTCCTGTCCGTCTGCGACGCGCGGCTCAAAACGGATGGAAGGATCAACGCGGTGCAAGATCGCTGCGGCAATAGGCAATCCGGCGATGACGCCCGGCGCCTTCGCCGTGATGCAGCCGTGCAGGATCACGGCGGGGTCCAACGTTGACGCACTGGTGGCATCCCCCGGCCCAATATCCTCTTCAATGGCAAGATCAATCAGCGGATCCGCCGCAACGAGTAAGGTACGTACAGATTCATCATAGTCCATAATGCCTCCTACTTCACACCCGGGTAACGCTCACCTGCGTCCTCTGAGACTTGCATGCTATTGTAATCCAACCTTCCCGTTTGTCCATGAGTTACAGGTTGCAAGTTGTCGTCAAATCCGAAAGTCACACGACAGGCGCACTATTTGCGTGCTTGGATGGTGTGCATAAGCACACGGCGTCTCCTTGCGAAAATAGTCAACGGGTTTAGCCGTGCTCATCGGCAGCGACTGCAAGCCTAGCGCCTGAGTCCACTCCGCGACATGACCTCGCTGATTAGTCTCCCGCACAGCCGCCTGGCCCTGGCCGATCTCTACAAACCACCGCTCACCGCCTTCGGAGCCAATACACGTGGAGCGCTGGCGTAGTGGCGAACAAGTTGAGGAGCTGCTGGCGTTCGTGGAAACGCTGGTTGTGCGGTAAGTGGATGCTGAATACTCAATGCTGGATGTTGACAGGTGGACTGAAATGTGCTAATATACATCACAAGACCCGCTATTCGAGAATTTTCTACAAAAATAGCATATTAGAAAGAGGGAGGGGGCGCCATGTTAATCGAGTTTAGTGTCGGTAACTACCGTTCGTTCAAAGAGCCGGTGACGTTGAGCATGTTGGCCGCTAAGCTGCGCGCTGGAGATAAAACGGTAACTGCTAACAACGTTTTTGAGGCAGAAGGCTTACGGATGTTGCGGAGCGCAGCCATCTATGGGGCTAATGCCAGCGGCAAAAGCAACCTGATCCGGGCTATGGGCTTTATGCGCACCTTTGTATTGCGCTCATCCAAGGAATCTCAAGTGGGTGAACCTACCCGGGTGGAGCCGTTTCGCCTGAGCACCAAGACGCTGGATAAACCATCCTATTTCCAAATCATTTTCACACTGAACGGCAAACGTTATCGTTATGGCTTTGAACTCGACGGGCAACGAGTGCATGCCGAATGGCTCTATCACACAGCGAAGCGCGAAAGCCGTCTGTTCATCCGCGAGGGCGACGAGTACGAGATTTCCAGTATTTTCAAAGAAGGGCGCGGCCTGGAGCAACACACTCGTGATAATGCCCTGTTTCTTTCCGTGGTAGCGCAGTTCAACGGGCCTCTGACTATAGCTATTCTAAACTGGTTCAGAACAGGGTCTAATATTATTTTCGGTTTGGAAAATGCTGCATACGGTGGCTTTACAATGAGTCGTTTTGAGAAAGATGCAGCATTTCGCCAACGTGTGTTGGCCTTTGTGCGTAAGGCTGATTTAGGGATTTCTGGTATCAATATTGATAAGCGTCCCTTTGCTGAATCCCAAATCCCTGAAGAGTTGCGGGGTGCTATGGAGCAATTGGTAAAAAAATTCGCTGAGCAGTTAATCGGGAAAGGTGAAAGTAGTCAGGGAGATGTTTTAGTCAGTCGAGTAAAAACGACCCACAAGGTATTTGATCAAGAAAATAACCCCGTAGAGGAAATAGCAGTTTTTGACATGCAAGAACAGGAATCGCAGGGCACACGAAAGTTTTTTTTCCTTTCTGGTCCAATCTTGGATACTTTAGAGAAAGGCAAGGTACTGGTCATCGACGAAATGGAAGCCCGCTTTCATCCTTTTCTCACACGGGCTATTATTGCACTATTTAACTCTTCCCAGACCAACCCCCGGAACGCCCAATTGATCTTCGCTACTCACGATACCGGCTTGCTCAACAAGCGTTTCTTCCGCCGTGATCAAATCTGGTTTACCGAAAAAGACCGCTACGGCGCGACGGATCTTTACTCTTTAGCTGAGTTGCAAATCCGCTATGATGCCTCGTTTGACAAGGACTACATTGCCGGTAAATACGGTGCGGTGCCGTTCATCGGTGGCTTGCGAGCATTGTTTGAGGAGCGAGCTGGTGCCGAGGACGCCTAAACCGAGCGGACGTAAGCGTTTGCCGGATAAGGGCCGCCGCTTCTCAGAGCGGCGCGCCGTCAATACCCGGCCAGTGCCCGCCAGGTTTCTGATTGTGTGTGAAGGAGCTCAGACGGAGAAAAACTACTTTGAAAGTTTTGAGCTGGCAGTGCGCTTCAAAATTACCGTAAAGGTGATAGGGTTAGGTGACAATACGCTGAACCTTGTGAGCCAAACATGCAAGTTGATGCGCCAGGGTGATTATACGCAGGTCTGGTGTGTCTTTGACCGTGACAGTTTCCCCGCCGGACAGTTCAACGCCGCGCTGGAACTCGCGCAACGCGAGGGTATCCAAGTCGCTTACTCCAACGAAGCTTTTGAGCTCTGGTATTTGTTGCACTTCCACTATCACAGTGCTGCCACCTCGCGCGCCTTGTACGGGCCGCTGCTCACCGAGCGCCTGGGCAGACCTTACCGCAAGAACGCGCCGGATATGTACGACCAGCTTCTGGAGCGACAGCCCGACGCTATCCAGAATGCCCAAACGCTCTGGGAGTCTTATGGGTCTGATCACAACCCCGAAAAAGACAACCCCAGCACGACCGTATATTTGCTGGTACAGGAACTTAACCGCCACGCGCGTTAGGAATCTGAAACGCCAGGATAAGAACAAAAAAAATCTTAGCGCCCCTGCGGCTTGGCGTTAAAGAAGAGGCAAAATGCTCACTGACCCCAAACTACGCAGTCAAGTTGACCAACTGTGGGACGGGCGATCTCACCAATCCACTGGACGCCATCGAGCAGTTTTCGTATCTGCTCTTCCTCAAGCAGCTGGATGACGCCGAGCAGCAGAACGAGCGCCGCGCGCAACGCCTGGGCGAACCCTACACGCCGGCGATCTCGTCCGAGCCGCACTGGAGCACCTGGACGCATTACACCACCGCTGATACACTCCAGCACGTACGCGAAAAGGTTTTCCCCTGGCTCAAGACGCTGGGCGGCAACGGCAGCTCCTTCGAGCGCTACATGCAAAACGCGGAGTTCAAGATCAACAAGCCCAACCTGCTCGTCGAGGCATGCGCGTTCATCAACCAGATGCGCATCGCCGAGCAGAACCAGGATGTGCAGGGCAATCTCTACGAGTATCTGCTCAGCTATCTCAACACGGCGGGACGCAACGGGCAGTTCCGCACTCCTCGACACATCATCCGCATGATGGCGCAGATGATCGCCCACGAGCGCATCGGCGATCTGGCGGCGGGGACATGTGGCTTTCTGGTGAACGCCTACCAGTACATCATGAACCCGCCCTTCAAGGAAGCGGTAGACAAGGGCGAGATGGAGCCAAGCGAGATTGTAAGGCAGACGGTATACTTTGGTCAGATTATGGCCCGGAGTATGCCGGGGGGCCGGACAGCCCTTCAGATGTAGTTTGAGAATGAAGGGAAATCTATAAACAAGGCCAAGCATTGGTGGGATTTGCTAGTTGAGAGAATGGAGAGTGACGGCTGGCTGACAACCCAGGACGGCGAGGAAAACGCAGGCAAGGCTGGTACGCCAGAACGGGCGCTGGCGCGGCGGATTCGACAAAGTGAATGAGGAATGGTGAAGAGTTGCATGATCAGTATGTGCTATATGGCACAACTATGATTATCTGCCAGAACAAAGTGAATAGGGAGAAATGAACATGGAAGTTCAATTTGAAGGCGTCTTGACAAAAGATGAATACCTCAACTTATCAAAACTAGCTACCAGACCCATATTCAAGAAAAAGGGGATGTTCACTTTTGATCTATGGCTGCTGTTTGTGGTGATAGGGACTATTATGGTTGTCGCCAGTGTCTGGCAGTTTATAATGGCTCGAGAAAGTATTACAATCGGGCTGTTTCTATTCGTTGTTGGTTTGATTGTTCTTGTGATTGGGTTCAAACTTCGAGCAGCACCACACAAGATGTGGGAACAGAATGAGGTATTGCGAGTTCACAAAGAGGGAAGCATTACTCCTGAGACACTGGAGATTCGTACTTTACAGGGCCAGTGGCGACTTCTTTGGACAGATCTCACTGGATATGGCGAATACAGGGATGTCGTAGTCCTCTTCATGGGTCCTGGCGCCCCTATTCCTTTTCCCAGGCAGTTCTTTAGAAGCCAAGAAGAGTGGGATGTATTTCGAGCTATGGTTGCAGAGAATCTTGAATTGAGCCATCGAGTTACCTCAATCGAAAAGTCGCGGATTCTTCTTTTTACCATCATATTGGTTGCAATCCTTGCCCTGGTAGCGAAGACCATCACGGAATCATAAGTGATCATTAGAAACCAATACTCCGTGACGTTGTGGCAAAGCGTACCCGTGCTCGGTGCTGCTGGTGAAGAAATATGAATCCTCGCCGGTCTCGTGGCTGGCGTCATTCGCCGCCGGGGGTATTATGATGGGGAAGAGTCCGCATAATCAATAGTTGGGCGCTATTTAAGAGGCATCTATGACAAGCAAAGACTTCCGTTCTATAATCTCCGAAGTTAACTTACGAGCGCACACACACTTAATAGGTATGCTTCAAGAAATTCGCAAAGATTTAAGGGGACTGAAGCGTTTGCCTGCACAAACTATTTTCACCTCGCTGACTACTTCTGATGAGTGGGCCTTTCATCACGGAGGGCGGAAGGAGCTTCAGTTCAACATTGGTATCGAGCGGTTTGACAATATTGATGAGCTTAGATATGGGGTTGCTTTCTCGTTTGAGACCAGTCAGTCACTTCCTAGCATTGATGTGCTTATCCCCAAAGTGAAGCTCTTCAACGATTTCATGCAACTGTATTCGGAGAAATACGCAGATATGCGGATGTGGCACTACACGAGGGATGGGCGGAGCTCCGATTACATGCCAATATCCATACTCCCTGAACTCGTGACTGAGAATGTATTCATCTTTCTCGGCAAGAGGCAGCCTCTGGTTCGGCTAGATTACGAACTTCTTCTCAACGATCTTGATAGACTCCTACCTCTGTACAAGTACATTGAAAGTGGTGGCAGCTCGCAGCCCATTTTGGTTGCGACAACTGCTCCGTTCGAGTTCCGTCCAGGAGGTACAGCCAAGAAGCCATCTGCTATAGTATCTCAGGTTCAGAGGGAGCTTAACATCAATCTTCGACATAACGTACTACAGGAAGCGTTACATCGCCGATTGGCAGAAAGATATGGTGCCGAAAACGTGGGAGATGAACAACAGAGTGGAATAGGCACCAACATTGATGTGGTAGTCCGCCGAGAAGGCGAATACTGGTTTTACGAAATCAAAACTGCACACTCGCCACGCGCCTGCCTTCGCCAAGCTATCGGGCAACTACTTGAGTATGCTTTCTGGCCTGGGACTCAAGAGGCGACCCGCCTGATCGTTGTTGGTGAAACGGCATTGGATGAAGAGGGTGCAGAGTATCTGCATACACTGAGGGAACGCTTTTCTCTGCCTATTGAGTATGAACAAATTGTTACCTAGCAGAGAGACTTTGTGCCTGTCGATGAGTTGCAACTCCGTTTCTGTAGTAAACAGGGATTTTATCTACCAAAGACGCGCCCAACAAATCGTTGCAGCCGACCTTGCTGTCGAGGCTCCAATTGGGGCGTTTTTCACTTTTGAGCGTTTCAAGTCAAGTGTCGCTTCACTGCGCAAGCCGCACGGCGGCTCAGCTCCGACCGTTGGGCAGCAAATCAAAATCGCAAGTATTGAAGGAGAGAATATATGAAAAAGCGGAGAGGAAAACACTTCGACTACGGAGATCTATTCTTAGATGCACTAAACCTTACACTGAATTACAAGTTTCTTTGGGTTTTGGGGCTTCTGACAGCTCTAAGTGGTAGTGAAGCTACTAATTTCACTCAATTCTCTAAAATTATTCCTTCGGGTAACAATAGTTTCTCCTTTTTGGGCACTTATTTAGGGAATTCCAATTGGTCTATTGAGTCATGGAATTCTTTAGGGAACCGCTTTGTATTTGCAACAGCTATTACTATCGTTTTGGGAATCATGTTCTGGATGGGGGGATTTATTGGACAGGCCGGTTTAATAAAAGCCGTGGCATATTTGAATCGGAACCAAACAATAACATTAATAGGGGCATTGAAGGCTGGTTCACACTTTCTGTTATCAATGACAGGTATTACCCTCCTTTTGTATGGGCCATACTTTGCGGCCTCACTGATTAACCAGAAATTCCTGGCGATGCAATTCACCTCTCAGTCTTTTCCGGTTATCCCTTTTCTATCGTTCTTCTTAATATTGTTCCCTCTGGGGTTACTAATTTCTGTGTTATATCCGTTAGCGCAGCGAGGTATTATCCTTCAAGAGCTCAACGTTCTGTCGAGTATCGCCGATAGTTGGGACTTGCTACGACGCCAATGGCGCAAAATCGTCGTCATTGTATTGATACTTGGCTTCATCAACATAGCTTATAGCGCAATCGCTTTGTTCTTTTTAAGCCCATTGATCAAAGGTACAATATTTCCAACTCTCTTTACCTGGTTAGAGACGGGGAGTTTGAACGTAGAGCAAGTTTGGATGATTGTATTATTCAGTATGCTCGGTCTGTTCTTAAGCGCGCCACTCAATGCGTATGATTCCATAGTCATCACTTTGACTTACGATACGCTTAGGAACAGTGAATCAATCAGGCATCATTGATTCCCGTTAGCTTGCCGAGAGCACCATGTTCTCGACGAGGGTATTGCGTAGTCCGCGAGAATCATAGTTTGTCATTTTTCACTTGTGCGTTTGGCAATTTGCGACTTTGCCGCCCGAGGAATGACCAGAACTCGAGGAGAAAGGTCATGAAAGAGTATCCAAAACCAATCAAACGGCTGATACGAGAATGGGCGACGGAAGCGTATGAAAGAGAGTTGCATCAAGAACTGCTGAAACTAGATCAGCACTTTGTTGAGTGGCGGCGTGAGGCCATCAGCAACGGGGAAATGAGCTACCGAATCCACGAGTGGGAGACAGGGCCATCGCGGGCGCTATTCAAACAGTATAACTATGGGCCGAAAGATATATCAGTGGCGTATGCCATTGTCGTGGGCATACTGGATGAAGAGGAAGTGCCAGCAGAATTGCTGGAGGCGATAGCTGGAGCAGTGCAATTCTGCCGGTCGCTGCAAGAGCTGGACGAATTGAGAGGGAGAGAAGGTCATTGGTGGGTGGATTAACATTTAGCGTTGCCGCCCACCGGGGAATTGCTCATGTCAAGAAGAAATGTTACTACCCAGCCACCCTGTAAAATTCAAGAGCGGACGCCGATGCGCGCAGATTTTCGCAGATAAAAACAAAAAATCGGCGTTTAGCAGCGTTCATCTGCGTCCTAAAGGAGCGATGCCCACCTGCTACCTGGGGATGCCTGAGTAGTAACGAAAAAATAGAAAAATCAGGGAAGGAGACAGATCATGACCGTCAAGTATACCGTCGTTGGCCGGAGAAATCCCGGAGACCCAGTGGAAGCCAAAAAGTATTATCCT
>JAIOSN010000307.1 GCA_021107605.1 Anaerolineae bacterium
AGAGGGCCAGATCTAGCTCTCTTTTTCCCAGCTGTTGCTAGCGGAAAATAGGTAATTGGTTAAGCATTGCTCATTATACCAGCTGCTGACGATTCTTTTTGAACGAGGCCAAGTGGAGGATTAGAGCAATGTGCGGGGATCGGGGAGTAGGTAGGGTTCCAAGCGCTGGATCGCCTCAGCATACCCGGCAACCTCCAGCGCATGTGGCTGGAGGTCTCGTACTTTGCGGATAGCCTCTTCCGGCAACCAGCCTCGGTAAGTCACCAGATAGCCGGCCAGAATTGCCCCGGTGCGGTCATTGCCAGCGTAACAGTGTACTAGCGTGGGATTCTCGGCGGCCAGTTGAGCGTCGATAAATTCCCATATCGACAATGCTTCATATAGAAACGCCTTTTGCAGGCTGGCGGAGTTTAAAAGCAAGGGCGGGAATTGGGCGCGGCGATGGTTCAACTTGTAAACCGTTAAGTCGCACACCTCAACCTCCATTGCTAAAGAAATTACGGTGCGGATGCCGCCCCGGTAGAGTTTCACAGGATCCCATGGGGCACGGGTGGGCCCCTGTCGCCCGGCCAATTCTCTTTCGATAACCCAGTAAATATGGTTCATGTAGTTAATTGTACTTGATATGTACCCAAACAGCAAAAGAGCCGTCCAGCAGCCATTACGAAGTTCACCCGGCAACGCCAGTTTGGGGGACACATGCCCCCAACTTGCTCTCTAGTTGAGCAGCTAGTTATGTTCACCGCAGCGTGTTTTCTCTAAACCACCGGCCAGACCTCCGAGGTCTCTGGTGGATCTCCCTAAAAAGACCTCGGAGGTCTTTCTTAATGATTGACTAATTAATCGCCTTGAGTATAATGAGCGTTGTAATTGCCACCCTAGCTCAGCTGGTAGAGCAGTCGCTTCGTAAGCGACGGGTCGTCGGTTCGAATCCGACGGGTGGCTCTGAGGCCCCGCGTCCACGGGGTCTTTTTTATGATACCCAAGAGGAGCATACACGCATGCAAGAGGCGGTAGAGCGAGTTTGGCAGTGGCTGGGCAAAAGCTCCTTCCTACTAGGGATACTAACTGGATTACTCTTACTCTTATTTCTCACCTGGTTCTTGCCTCAAGCTCCTCTCCTCCCCCAGGAGACGGCCGATTTTACCCGTTGGCTAGCTGAGATGCGGGCCACTTGGGGGAAGTGGGCCAAACCCCTAGCTGCATTAGGATTACTCACCATTCGAAACTCCTGGCCGCAACGGCTGCTCCTCGCGCTACTGGCGTTGGCCCTAACCGTGCGCCTAGTTGAGCTGGTAGAGCGTTGGGGCGAGCTGCCACTCTGGCAACGGGTGCGCCGTGTGGCGCTCTCTGGCGGCGGAGTGCTGCTAATTGCCGGCTGGCTCCTGCAACTGGGCGCGGGTTGGATTGAGCCGGAGGTCAGCGCTTGGCCGGATGAAGTTCTCGCCGTGCCAGCTCATAACTTGCTGCTGCCGGCGCCTGGTGCTGAAGTTGCGTTTGCCCGTCGTGGTTATGGTCTCTATCTGCTCCGCGAGCGCGAGGGGATTGGGCTAGAGGTGCAGGCGATGGATGATGCTGGTGTTCCTCTCGCGCTCTTGGCTTCGGCGCATGGTATGCCCCAGGATAGATTAGAGTTAGCTCTCACCGAGCGCGCCCCGGATGCCTACTTCGCCCTCCCCGATGCTGGGTTTATCTTCCGCGCTAGTATGTTGCACCCACCTCCCCATACCGAGTTCCGGGTGCAGATTTACGGGGAAACCGAGAGCGAGCTGCTTACTGAGACCTTCTTCCAGGGCAATGGAACGCTCTTCACTACCAATGTACGGTTAGAGAGCGTCAGCACGCCGTTCCCGCAGCTGACGGTCATTTATAATCCCGGCGCACCTCTGACCGCGCTGGGGTGGTTGGCTCTGGCGGTAGCGGGAGGAGGCTGGCTAGCGGGTAAGCAAGGTTGCTGGCCGGCAGGCAATCAACAGCAGGAGGATGAGACAATTTTAGTCTAGGGAGGCATGAGATGATTCCGGTGGTAATCGGTGTAGCAGGTGGGACTGGATCGGGTAAGACTACGGTAGCCAACCGTATTTTGGAGCAGGTGGGAGCAGAGCACATCGCCTATATTCCACATGATGCTTATTACAAAGATTTGAGACACCTGCCGCCTGAAGAACGGGCCAAAGTAAACTTTGATCATCCAGACTCGCTAGATACTGAATTGATGGCTAGCCATCTTAGAGCGTTGAGAGCGGGAGAGGCGGTTCAGATCCCCCAATATGATTTTACCACGCACACCCGCGCAGCCGAGACGGTGAAAGTTGCCCCGGCTCCGATCATTATAGTGGAAGGTATCTTGATCTTTGCCGAGCCGGAGCGACGCGAACTTTTCGATGTGCGACTCTACGTTGATACGGCGGCAGATATTCGGCTAATTCGCCGGCTTGAACGTGACGTGCAAGATCGCGGGCGGACGTTCCAAGCGGTGATTGCGCAATACTTGCGCACAGTGCGCCCGATGCACCTGGAATTTGTGGAGCCGAGCAAACGTTACGCCGACGTTATTATTCCCCAAGGGGGCTTTAATCAAGTAGCCATCAAGATGGTTGCGGCACAGATTCGGGGCCTCTTAGAAGATGGAAATTAGCGAGCAAAAATAGGAGAGTTAAAGATGGCTAAAGTCAGAATTCACCCCACGGCAGAAGTCTCTGCGGAGGCCACGCTGGGAGAAGGCACTAGCGTCTGGCATCAGGCGCAGATTCGCGAGGATGTCCAAACCGGCCAAAATTGTATCTTTGGCAAGGGCGTCTATGTTGATTTTGGCGTCAAAATTGGCGATAATGTCAAGGTGCAAAATTACGTCTCGATCTATCACGGCGTGGAGATAGAGGATGGGGTCTTCGTGGGGCCGCACGTCTGCTTCACCAATGACAATCTGCCGCGCGCCATCAATCCCGACGGCTCGCCGAAGGCCAGCGACGATTGGGTCCTGGGGCGGATTTTAGTCAAACGCGGCGCGGCGTTGGGCGCGAATTCCACCATCCTCCCCAAAGTCACCATCGGGGAATGGGCGCTGGTGGGTAGCGGCGCGGTGGTGACGAAGGATGTGCCCGATTATGGACTGGTCGCCGGTAATCCGGCCCGCTTGCTGGGATTCGTCTGCGCGTGCGGACAACGCTTGGAAGCGGGTCGAGTTGCAGATGACGTGATGGATGCTCCTTGCCCGGCTTGTGGTAAAATAACGGAGATTCCCATAGAGACTTGGAGGAGAGTAGCATGATTCATATCGCGAAACCCCTGATGGGGGACGAGGAGAAGCAAGCTGTTTTGGAAGTGTTGGATTCCGGGATGTTGGCCCACGGACCACGGGTGAAAGCCTTCGAGGAGGCGTTCGCCGAGATGTGCGGGGTGCAACATGCCATCGCCACCAGCAGTGGGACGACCGCGCTGCACGTCGCGCTCTTAGCCAACGACATCGGACCGGGGGACGAGGTCATCACCACGCCCTTCACCTTTATTTCCACGGGCAATAGCGTGCTCTTCACCGGCGCGCGCCCCGTCTTCGTAGACATTGACCCGGTCACTTTCAATATTGACGTGAACCAGATCGAGGCCGCAATCACGCCGCGTACCAAAGCACTCCTGCCGGTACACCTCTTCGGCTTGATGGCCGATATGGACGCGATCATGGACATCGCCCGGCGACATCACCTGGTGGTCATCGAGGATGCCTGCCAGGCGCACGGCGCGGAGTATCACGGCAAACGCGCTGGCTCGTTCGGTACGGGCACGTTCTCACTGTATCCCACCAAGAACATCCCCTCGGCTGAAGGGGGCATGATCACGACCGACGACCCTGAGATCGCCCAGAGCAGCCGGGAAATCCACCATCACGGCATGGGAAAGCAGTACTACCACTACCGGCTGGGGTTCAATTTCCACATGACCGACGTACATGCCGCGATTGGATTGGTGCAATTGCAGAAATTGGAGCGTTTCAACGCGGCGCGCGACGCCAACGCCAAGTTCTACGATGAGCACCTGCAGGGCGTCATCAAGCCGGTGGCGCCCGCAGGATACAAGCACGTTTTCCACCAGTACACCATCCGCATGCGCGGCGATCAACGCGACGCGCTCGTGGTGCATTTGCGTGAAAACGGTGTAGGTTGTGGGATCTACTATCCAGTCCCGATCCACCAGCAGACTTTTTACGTGAAAGACCTAGGATACGGCCAGACCTTGCCCATCGCCGAGCAGGCT
>JAIOSN010000056.1 GCA_021107605.1 Anaerolineae bacterium
TCAACCACGGCTTCCAATACGCGTTCCGGTTGTGGAGGGTGAGGCGTTGCAGTGAAGGCGAGAAAATCCCCACGGCCTAGTCGTTCCAAGATGCGGCGTAGTTCTGGTTGGAAGATGACCGGGACTCCGATCAGTATGGCGGGTAGAATTTGGGAGACTAACCATGAGAAGGCGTGGAGCCGCACAATGCGGCTGAGAAAGGCCAATGAGACTAGCAGGGCTATTATGCCACGTACCAGCGGCACGGCACGCGTGCCGCGTAGCGCGTAGAACGTCCCAAAAAAGAAGAGTGCCACGAGGAATATATCTAGTAGATCTAACCAAGAGAGGCGCTCAAGTAACCAACTGAATTCCCACATAAAATTTGCTAGTTGTTACGATTAATTAGGGTAAACAGTAGCCGCGATTCCCATATCGCGTTAGCTGAGTGAGGTATGGAAACCTTTGCTACTCAAAACATGTCTGCCAGAGTACTAGGTTAGGTTGGGCTTCTCGCCGCTCAGTTCTTCGTATAGTTGCACGTAGCCCTCCATGTTGGGCGGCTTGAGGCTGATGATGCTCCGAATGGTTTCGAAAGCGGCTTGCTCCTTACCCGCCTCCAATTGCAAGTTCCCCAAAATATCTAAGTGTTCCAAAGCCTTTTCTCGTTTACGGGTCCTCAAACTGAGTTGCGCGGCTCGATAACGGAGGGGGATGGAGTCGGGTTCATCTTCAACTAAATCTTCTATCACCGCCAGGGCTTTCCCCACGCGCTTGGTTTTCAGATAGACTTTTATTAGACGATCCAGCGCGGCTATGCCCAGATGTTGCCGTCCGGTGCGTGGATAGAGGCGCATCAACCCGAGGTGGGCGCGTTCGTCGCCGGGTGCGATGCGGGTGATCTTTTCATAATCCTTGATAGCGTCTACCCAAGCCAAGCGTTGCATATCCAGATCGGCCAGCCGGTGCAAAATGCGTATCTTCCATTGCTCCGACGCGGAGCCGCGTGGCGCCAGACTCAAGGCCTGTTCGTAGGTCTCGCGGGCGCGGTTTAGTTGGGCTAGTTGATAATAGGAGTCAGAGAGTTGGAGGTATTGCTCCAAAGCTCTGTCAATTTGTCCATGTTGGATGAGGAGGTCTATCAGCCGGCGGCGTATTTTCTCATCCAGGGGTGAGTATTCCACTATATGCTGGTAGGTTGCTAACGCTTGCGGGATTTGCCCTCTGATCTCACATGTCTTGGCGATGACGCGATATTTGTTCAAGGAGGCATCTAGATTGTTATTTTCGATGAAGAGGTTGGCTAACATGCTATGCAGGGGGAGGTAGAAAGGAGCTCTCCCGATCGCGTGCATTAGTTCCTCCAGAGCCGAATAGGGCTTGCCCCGGCTGATGTACTCTTGTGATAGCGCTACGGAGTGCAGCACTTCACTGGAGTTGGGCAAGCTGATAATTTCAGCCAAACTGAGCACGATGCCGCTGCGAGCTAGCCCGTCTAAGCGATGGCGGGCCTTACTGGCCTCTTCCTCCCAACCGCGTTGGCCAAGGAAGTCCACCAAAGAGGGGAGCAATTTACGGATGCGTTCTGGTTCACCGGTGTTGATCAGGCTCTGTGCTAATCCCTCGTAGACGCGGAGGAGATCATCCACTTGGTCGCGCTTGACTGTGGCCAAATCTACTACTTTCACGGCTTCCAAGAAGTGCTCGAAGGCGCTATCAAATTCACCCTCGGCGCGATAACATTCCCCTAGCGCAAAATGCGCGGCCAAGAGATACTCTTTGTCCTTGAAGGCGTGCTGCAGTTGCTCGATGGCGGCGGTGAAGTTCATCAGTTCCTTGTAGAGCATCCCTAAATTGAAGTGCAATGAGGGCATGGAGACTCCGGAATTCACCAACTGCTCGTAGGATTTCTGAGCCGCTTCCAAGTCTCCCTGTGTTTGGGCCTCCACGGCTTGACTGATCAGCATGGTGACTTGTGTTGGGGAGACTGCGGTGGCGCGGGGCGCTTCCTCCGCGAAGATGGATTCGGCTAGTGAGGCCAGAGCGTGCCGCTGCGCGATAGCGGTGGGCGATTCCTGTTTTTCATCGCCTGCATGTTTAGGTATGAGGGTTTCATCCAATTCATCAGTGGAGGACGGTTGCAGTAGCGGCTCTCGCCGTTGCAATAGCGGTAGCGTCTGGGCCAGACGTTGATTTTGGGGTGCTATTTCCTTCGTCTGGCGGCAAATCTCAATCGCTAGTTGAGGGTCTTTTTCTTGGTGGAGGTAGGTGAGCCAGAGAGTGGCCCGGATGACGTCGTCTAAGGAATTCCCTTGGTGGTAAAGTTCGAGGAGGCTGGTCCATATTCCCGCATTGTGCGGGGTCAATCGCACGGCAGCTTCCAGCGCCTTAATTTGTTGTTCCTCTCCCTCTCGCGCACGATAACAACTGGCAGCTTGTAGGTATTGGGCGGCGGATTCCTGGGGTTGATTTCGCCTTGCTAATAACTCCGCCAGCCGCTCATGTGAGGTGGGGTTGTTGGGGGCGAGCTCGGTCAGGTGCAGATAGACTGGTTCGGCTTCTGCCCAGTTTTGCTGGTTGAATAAGGCCCAGGCGTATCCCTGTAACGCAGGGATATCTTTGGGGAATTCTTTTAGGGCACGTTGATATTCTTTGACGGCCCTAGCCCATTTCTCTTCCCAAACTAGATCACTAGCTTTCTGTAGTGCTACCTTAAAGCGTGTACGGTTGCCAGTCACGGATCAGCCTCCGTAAAAAGTATGTGAACTGTTCTACCAATTTCAAATGCCAATTTGCTACCCTGCATTTATACGGGAGAGAAAAGACCGCATAAATGCGTGATCGTTCTTTTCAAAAGACTATTTCGCTCCCAGTAACTGGACTAGGATTGCTTTCTGGGCATGGAGCCGATTCTCGGCCTGGTCAAAGAGCACGGAATGCGGCCCATCGGCGACGGCGTCGGTGATCTCTTCGCCTCGGTGTGCCGGCAGACAGTGCATCGCAATGACGTCGGCTTTGGCGTGCGCGAGAATTTCGCTATCAATGCGATAGGGGGGGAAGATCTGACGGCGTTTCGCCGCTTCATCCTCTTGCCCCATGGAAGACCAGGCGTCGGTGTAGACTACGTCGGCGCCGGCGATGGCCTCGAGGGGGTCGTTGGTGGCTAGAATGGTGGAGCCGCTGGCGGCCGCGAATTGCTCGCCTAGCTGCCAAACGGCGGGATGCAGCTCGTAGCCTTTAGGCATTCCGATAGCGAAATCCATCCCCAGTTTGGCGGCCCCGAAGAGCAGTGAGGTGGAGACGTTGTTGCCGTCCCCTAAGAAGGTGAGCTTCTTACCCTGGAAACTGCCTTTATGTTCCAAGATGGTGAGGAAATCAGCGGCTCCCTGGCAGGGATGGTTGTAATCCGAGAGACCGTTGATCACGGGTACAGTAGCGTAGGCGGCTAATTCGACGATGTCGGCGTGCGAGAAGACGCGCGCCATGATCACATCAACGTAGCGGGAGATAACGCGGGCTACATCAGCGACGCTCTCTCGTTTCCCCAAGCTGATTTCGTTAGGGGAGAGGTAGAGCGCGTGTCCGCCTAATTGGAGCATCGAGACATCAAACGAAACGCGCGTGCGCAGGCTGGGTTTCTGGAAGATCTCACCCAGAACTTTGCCCTGGAGCAGGGGCGCATTGCCGCCCGCTCGCCATGCGGCTTTGAGATCTAGGGCCAGCTCCAATAATCCTCGTAGCTCGGCTGGGGTTAAAGTGGCTAAGGAAAGGAAATGTTTCATGTGACCTCCTGTAATTGTTGACTGGATTGCAGTTGCAAGTATACCACGGTGCAGGTATAAAGAGAATTGGTTCTTGCCGCATAAAAAGACAGTTCACCATGGAGACACGAAGGGCACGGAGAGGTTAGCCATTAGCGGTTAGCGATTTGCTACAAGGACTAACCGCAATACGCTTCAGTTAAGATTTCCGCAGTCTGGGCGTCCTTAAAGTC
>JAIOSN010000117.1 GCA_021107605.1 Anaerolineae bacterium
GGCGCGGGTAGGGATAGAGAATACCCTCTACCATGAATGGACTGGGAGATAAAATTAGCTCACCACGGAGACACCGAGAACACTGAGAAAAATTTGAAGTTTTGGGGAAAACTAGTTGACCTTGCCTCCCCTGAAAAAGATAGCTCACCGCTAAGACGCAAAGACGCGAAAAAAAATTCTGTTCTCTGAAGGTTAAGTTGAACATCTCCGTGCCTCAGTGGTGAATTGCTTTTCCCCGGTAACCTCAACTCATTTCCGGTCTCTCGCCTTTTCGCTCACTCATCTTCTCGCTCACTCACCTTCTCGCTTCCTCGCCTTCTCGCTTTCTCACCATCTCTGGTATAATGTCGGAATCATAACAGACCAGGAGGCAAAGAATGCACATTGAGGCGAAGAAAATCAAAAATGCGTTGCGTGATGTAATTGATTTTGAGCTAGGCCTGGATGTGGTTTCCATGGGCTTGATCCGTGAGATTGACGTACAAGATGAGGCTGTCATTATCACCATGATCCTCACCTCCCCCATGTGCCCCATGGCGTCCATTATGATGCAGCAAGTCAAGGATCGCGCTAATGAGGTAAGCGAGAAGCCGGTGGGCGTGGTGATGGGGCAAGAACGCTGGAAACCAGAGTTCATGTCTGAGGATGCCCGGGACGAACTGGGCATTTAAGGTTAATTACCGACTTGACAAACACCTTCAGCTAAGGATAATTGTTACTATTCAGGCTGGCCGATTGCAGACCTCGGAGGTCTATCCCGCCTGAGTAGTAACGGATAATTACAACCAATAAAATAAAGGCTGAGAAGAGGAAAAGTAAGTGAGGAGAGGCCGTCAGGGAGGCGGGGCCGTAGACTGCAAGCCCCACCCGGTACCACCTCAACGAAGTTCACCTCGGAGCCGAGCGCCGAAGAACCCAGGAAAGGGTTAATTGAGAGAGAGGATTCCTAACCACTAATCCCTACTTCCCCTTTCTTGAACCAACTAAGCGCATCCGCCAGCCCCGCGTTATCAGGGCAGCTCATCGCCGCAAGAGGCTGTGAGAGTAAGTGATTCTGGAGCCAGGCTCCAGGATAAGCAGGGTGGTACCACGGGAGTTACGCTCTCGTCCCAGCAAGGGGCGAGGGCGTTTCTATTTTAGTCGGATAGTCTAGTAGTCGTTAGTCTGATAGTCAGGCTGCGGCAACCTGGCGACGCCCCCGAGACGGGGACTTAGAGCGTTGGGGAAGAAAGGTGTTACTTCTGCCCCAATGTGAAATCGCCCCAAAGACGCCAAGAAGCTAAGAAAAATATAATTTTTCTGAAGGTCAATTTTCAAATCTTTGCGCCTTCGCGCCTTTGCGGTAGAATTCTTGGTTCTTGCAGAAGGCTCAATGTTGCAACAGCTACCGATGGATAAAAAAACAGACGCTACCACCCAACTACCAGATCATATTTAGGAGGAGAATATGAATTCATTCGAGAAACTAGCATTGGTCCGTTCCGAGGCGCTAGCCGCACTGGAGGGAACGGAAAATATCACCGCTCTGAAGGGCTGGGAAAAAGCCTATCTGGGACGCAAAGGGCAGGTGACGCTCCAGACACGCGCTATCAGCAAATTACCCTCAGAACAGCGACCGGCTTTTGGCAAAGAGGTCAACCAGGTCAAAGAGGAGCTGGCAGCGCTCTATGCAAAAGCCGAGCAGTCATTAAAACGCACGGAGATAGCGCGCCGTCTGGCCGCCAGCGCCGTTGACGTTACGCTGCCAGGTCGCCCCGCCATTTCCGGGCATCTGCACTTGACCACGCAGACGCTGCGGCAGATTTACGCCATCTTCGCCCAGCTGGGCTTTGAGGTCTATGAATCGCCCGACGTTGAGTTGGAGAGCTACAACTTTGACCTGCTCAACATCCCCGCCTACCACCCGGCGCGCGATATGTGGGATACTTTCTGGGTTGATGACAAGCGGCTGCTCCGCACCCACACCTCTCCCGGTCAAATCCGCGTGATGCGCGAGCGAGCACCGGAGCCAATCCGCGTGATTCTCCCCGGCAAATGCTACCGCTACGAGCAGATCACGGCCCGCAGCGAGCACCAGTTCTACCAGGTGGAGGGGTTAGCCGTAGGACGCCAGATCAGCATGACCGACTTGATCGGTACCATACACCAGTTCGCCGAGCTCTTTTACGGTGAAGGGCGCCAGATCCGCGTGCGCAGCTCCTACTTCCCCTTTACGGAACCCAGCATCGAAGTGGACACCGATTGCATCCTCTGCGGCGGCGCAGGCTGCCCCATCTGCAAATACACCGGCTGGCTGGAGATCGCCGGGGCGGGCATGGTACACCCCGTAGTGTTGGAGAACGGCGGCTATGATCCCGCCGAGTGGAGCGGCTTCGCCTTTGGTTTCGGCGTGGAACGTCCCGCGATGATGAAGTACGGCGTGGAAGATATCCGGTTGTTCTATGGGAATGACCTGCGCTTCCTGCGGCAGTTTTGAGCGGCGTCAATCTAAAACTGGGTTTCGGAGAGCAAGGAAAAACTGTATGCCATCGCATGGAAAGGCTACACTGCAACCAACAATAACCATTTGGATCAAGCTGAGCCTTGCTCTGTTGGTACTCGTGGGTTTTGTGATCTTTGCCAATCGTTACGTGGGACATGTCTTGACCATTCGCAATGTGGACTATTTTCAATTTGTCGAGATGGGTCGCGCGTCCAAGATTGGTGGAATAGAGGCTTGGGTGCATGGGCTGCACCCGATTGGCTATCCACTATTGATCCGCTTAGGAATAGCATTGGGATTTAATGCTACTCAAACGGGACATACACTCTCGATCATTGGAGGTATTTTCCTGTTGATTAGCACGTATGCCTTGACCTATCGTCTAACCCAAGACTATTGGCTATCATTTTTTTCGGAGCTGTTTTTGGCTACAACCAGCTTGTTTCTCTTCTATGCCACCTTGGAAGGCAACGATATATTATCCGCCGGTCTTATTGGGATTTCGTTGGTATTGTTGCTCAATCACCCCAAACATTGGTATGTATATTGGGCCGCCGGCTTGTTAGCAGGATTATCCTATCTCATTCGCTATACGGCTATAGCCACCTCTGCTATCTGTCTGTTATACCTAATCGGATTGGCGATACTCTCCAAGTACCGGGAGAACTGGAAATATGTGGCGGCCTTTGCTGGAGGGTGGGTCGTCGGGGCTGCCTTACAACTCATTCCAAGCTTGTTGGTGACAGGAAATCCCTTTTATTCCATCCAGGGGCACAACGTGTGGTGGCACATGGCCGGTTTGAGCAATTTTGCTACGGAGTGGGGGTTAGCTCCAATGAACATCTCTTTACTTGAAGTCTTCCGGGCTGATCCCTGGCATTTTTTGGATCATTGGTGGCGCGTCTTCCGCTCTTTTTGGTTAAGCCCAGACTTGTTACTATTGGATACACCGCTACGACTTTTTAC
>JAIOSN010000024.1 GCA_021107605.1 Anaerolineae bacterium
AGGCGAGAGAGCGAAAAGGCGAGAGAGCGAGAGAGCGAGAAAGCGAAAAAGCGAGAAAGCGAGAAGGCGAGAGAGCGAGAGAGCGAGAGAGCGAGAGAGCGAGAAGGCGAGAGGGCGAGAAGGCGAGAGGGCGAGAGAGCGAGAGAGCGAGAAAGCGAGAAGGCGAGAAACAGATTTTATTGATTCTTTCAATCGTGATTTGAGGAATAAATTGGGTTGCTCAATGTTCTTTCCTGTGCCATTTTGCAGCTAACCGTGGTTGATATTCTGTCTACCGTCTACCGTCTACTATCTTTTTTCGGAGGAGATTTTATGCCAACTTTGATGGACGATTTACGAAACGTAGTTCAGGTTGTCGGGTTGCAGAACGCTTTTCAGGCGGCGCTCTATCCCTATCGACGCGGGCGGGTGGAGCGGCGTTGGCCGGAAGCCGGGCGTGCTAAAGGGAATCTAGAGGCCGGTGTTACTCAATGGCGTTCTCTGGCGGGACGGGTGTTGACCAGCCAGGTTACCCGTCACGGCATCGTGGCGGAAACAGAGACCGGGATGGTGGAGGTGCTTGTCTTGGCGGCGGATCTGGTGCGCGTCCGTTATCTGCCGGCGGAGGGGGACGCGGTTCCAGAACCGGCGCCCTACGCCCTTGCTAAGCGGCTGGAGGAGTGGGCCATCCCGGCTTTCACCACCACCCGCACGGAGGAGCACCTGGAGTTGCGCACCGCAGCGTTGACGGTGCAGATCTCGCTGGCAACGGGATTGGTGACGCTCCGCACTGCGGAGGGGCGCGTGCTGCGGAGCGATCTGGACGCGGCCCGTGGCGCGGCTGGAGAAGTACGTCACTGCGTGGCTCTGGCCGAGGGCGAGCGACTCTTTGGGCTGGGGGAGCGCGCTACGGCGGCCAATCGACGCGGGCGCACCCATATCCTCTGGAACACCGATCCGGCGGGGTACGCGGATGGGGATGACCCGATCAATCTTAATATCCCGGTCTATGTGGGGCAGTTGGAGGCGGTTGCTGGCCGCTCCTTGACCTACTTAGTTTTTTACGAAAACCCCTACTACGCCGAGTTCGATCTAGGCGAGAGCACGCCCGACATCGCCGCGCACCGTTTCGCGGGCGGCGAATTGCGTTACTACGTGGCGGTCGGCCCGGCGCCTCGGCTCTTGGAGCGTTACACGGAGCTTACGGGCCGCCATGAGCTGCCCCCGCTCTGGATGTTGGGCTATCATCAATGCCGCTGGTCCTACGATTCTGCGGAGCGGGTGCGGAAGCTGGCCCAGGATTTCCAGGAACATGCGGTGCCCTGTGATGCCATCTACCTGGATATCGATTACATGGATGGTTTCCGCTGCTTCACCTGGGACCGCGAACGTTTCCCCGATCTGGCGGGGCTGACAGCGGAGTTGCGCGCGCAAGGCATCAAAACCGTGGCGATCATTGATCCCGGCTTGAAAAAGGACGCCCAGTATGCGTCCTACCGCGAGGCTAAGGCGGCAGGGCATCTCTGCAAATTGCCGGATGGGAGCGTCTTCCATGCGCCGGTCTGGCCGGGTCTCTGCGGATTTCCAGACTTTACGGCTCCCTCAGTGCGCGAATGGTGGGGTGAGCAGTACCGTCCATTGTTGGAGGCGGGTGTGGCCGGTTTCTGGAACGATATGAACGAACCGGCCGTGTTCACCAACGGCGGCGACCCGACGTTGCCGCTGCCAGTCCAACATCAGTTGGAGGGACGCGGCGGCGATCATGCCGAGGCGCATAACCTCTACGGGATGCAGATGGTGCGCGCCAGCCGGGATGGCTTGTTGCGCCTCCGCCCGGCAGAGCGGCCGGTCGTCATCACGCGCGCCGGTTGGGCGGGAGTGCAGCGCTATTCTATCTCCTGGACGGCGGATAATGAGAGCACCTGGTCTGCGCTGCGGCTGACGGTCCCGTTGATGTTGGGGCTGGGTCTCTCCGGCATCGGCTTCAGTGGGCCGGATATTGGCGGCTTTGTGGAGGCGGCGGATGGCGAGCTCTTCACCCGCTGGTTGCAGCTAGCGGCCTTCATGCCGCTCTTCCGCGCGCATACCGCTAAAGGAACCCCGGATCAGGAGCCGTGGTCTTACGGCGAACCGTATCTGGCCATCAATCGCCGCTTTATCGAGTTGCGCTACGAGCTGCTCCTCTATCTTTACACCACTGTCTGGCAGTTGGCGCAGCGCGGCTGGCCGGTGGTGCGCCCGCTGGGCTGGCTGGATGAATCGCTCTGGGGGGTGGAGGACGCTTTCCTCTGCGGGGATGCGCTCTTGGTAGCGCCGGTGGGGGAGGCGGGCGCTACCGCGCGTGAGGTGACGTTGCCGGCCGGGAGCTGGTACGATTTCTGGACCAACCGGCGGCGTGCAGGCGGCGCGGCGTTCGAGCAGTTCGCGTCATTGGAGACGTTGCCGCTCTTCGTCCGGGCGGGGACGGTATTGCTGCTGGGCGAGGTCGGTTCCAGTGTGGAGCATCGCTTGCAGAAATTCCTCCGGTTGCATATCTACCCGCTCACCGAGGATGGCGAGGCGGTCTCCGTCCTCTACGAGGACGCGGGTGAGGGCTTTGGGTATCAGCACGGGGAGCAACAGGTGAGCCATTTTGTCATGCGTCGCGCGGCTGACCGCCTGACGATCATCTGGGAAAAGACGGGGGAGTACGCGCCGCCTTATGAGCATATCGCTTTGACGCTGCAAGGCTTGCGCCGCGCGCCCCAAAAGGTGTTGGTGGATGGTGAGCCGTTCGCGCCCGTGCAGAACGATCAACTGCGCCATAGCTCGTTGCTAGGCGTGCCACTCTTTGAACGGTTGGAGATCGAGTTGTAAATTGAGCGAGAAAGCGAGAAAGCGAGAAAGCGAGGAAGCGAGGAAGCGAAAAAGCGAGAAGGCGAGAGGGCGAAAAAGATGGGACGCAGATAAACGCGGATAAATACTGAGTCTACTGCAAGAAACAAGCATTTCACCGCGAAGGCGCGAAGGCGCAAAGACTTAAAAGTTAAACCTAATTTTTTTCTTAGCGTCTTGGCGCCTTAGCGGAGAGCTAGCTTCTGACCGTGTCACCCCAGCGAGAAGGTGAGAAGGCGAGAAGGTGCTTCCCTGTCTACCGTCTACTGACTACCAGATTATTGACTATCAGACTATAGGAGCATTATGTGGGATCAACTAGGACTTTTTTCGGGGCCGGACAATCCGATCACTGTCAGTGAAGTTACCGGGCAGATACGCGTTCTGCTGATCGGGCAACCTTCCTTGCAAGATCTTTGGATAGAGGGAGAAGTTTCCAATTTCTCCCGCGCCTCTTCGGGGCATTGTTATTTCACTTTGAAGGATGCCGGCGCACAGATTTCCGGCGTGATCTGGCGGAGCCAAGCATCTCGGTTGCGCTACCTGCCACAAGCTGGCGATCAGGTCATCGCGCACGGGAAGATTGGATTGTACGAGGCCAGCGGGCGCTACCAATTTTACGTGGATCGGTTGCGACTGGCGGGGCGGGGTAGCCTTGCCGTAGCCTTCGAGCGGCTTAAAGCGCGGTTGGCGGTGGAGGGATTGTTCGCCGAGGAGCGCAAACGTCCGCTCCCCGCGTTCCCGCAACGTATTGGCGTCGTCACCTCGCCCATCGCGGCCGCACTCCGTGACGTGCTCAACGTCTTGCGCCGCCGCTATCCGCAAGCCGAGGTGCTCTTTGCACCTACGCAGGTACAGGGTGATGCGGCCCCGCTGCAGATCGTCGCGGCCTTGTGCGCGCTCAATGCCCAACCCGATGTGGATCTGATTCTGCTGGTGCGCGGAGGCGGTTCGCTGGAGGATCTCTGGGCCTTCAACGATGAGCGCGTGGCGCGCGCTGTCGCGGCCTCACGTTTGCCCATCATCTCTGGGGTGGGGCACGAGACCGATTTTTCGCTCTCCGATTTCGCCGCCGATCTACGCGCGCCCACCCCCTCGGCAGCGGCCGAACTCGCCACGCCAGACCGGGTGGAGCTCCGGACAACCATCACGCAACAGGAAGAGCGGTTGCAACGCGCCGCTGACACCGCGCTCTCCACACGTCGCGGGGAGATAGCGCAATTAGCGCGCGCCCTGCACCATCTTTCACCTGTCATCCGGCTGGGCAACGCTCGCCAGCGGATCGACGGGTTGGCGCAACGGGCGGCCACGGCGTTGGCGCACCGGCTGGATGGGGAGCGCCAGCGGGTGACGGCCCTCTCCGGACGGCTGGCCGCGCTCAATCCAGAGGCCGTGCTCCGGCGCGGTTACGCCATCGTCCGCGAGCGGGAGACGGGGAAGCTGCTCACTTCGGTGAGCGCAGCCACGGTGGGTTTGGGGCTTAACATCCAGTTGCGGGATGGGGAGATCGGCGCGGTGGTGGAGTGAACGAGAAAGCGAGAAAGCGAGTGAGCGAGAAAGCGAGAAGGCGAGTAGGCGAGAAGGCGAGAAGGCGAGAAGGCGAGAAGGCGAAAAGGCGAGAATGACAAGTCTGGCGAATGGATTCGGGGCTACCGTTGCCAAGCTGCCCGCTGGCTCGGAATGATCAGGTGGCGGGGAGAGTATTTGCCATTTGCTGATTTGCTCCCTCACTCATACTTGAGCGCCTTGATAGGGCTGAGTCCTGCTGCGCGGCTGGCCGGGTAGGCGCCGGAGACGACGCCTATCAGGATGGCGAAGAGGATGGCGAAGATGAGTAGCCAGAGCGGTGTCTGCGTGATGCTATCCGGCAAATCCTCCAGCGAACCCCCTAGCTGGGCCAGGAGCAGGCTTTTAGCCACCAGGTTGATGCCGGCGGTTAGCAGTAGACCTAACAACGCGCCCCCCACGCCGCCTAACAACCCGATGGCGCCCGATTCTGCCAGGAAGACGATCATCACGTCTTGATTGGAAGCCCCGATCGCCTTCATCAAGCCGATTTCGCGCGTGCGCTCGTAAATCGCCATAAGCATGGTGTTGGCGATGCCGAAGGCGGCTACCAGCAGCGCGACGGCTCCAATGCTGCCCAAGATGGCTTGGAGGATGCGGAAGAAGGTGTTGGCTTCTTCGATCTGCTGGCGCGCCGAATGTACCTGGAACCCCAGGGCGGTGATTGCTTGTTCCGCCTCTAATGTCCGGTGGCGGTCAACGGCTTGCACGATGACTTCCCCGTAACCTTCGCGGGCCGGATCGCGGTGTTGCCCTGCCACCCAGCTGTTGTAGCCAACAACTTCCCGCAATGGCGCGTAGATGTGGTAATCATGTTGCCAGCCGATTGGAGCTAAGACACCTACGACCTGTAAGCGGAGAGTTTTCTCTACGCTGGTGCCATCTTCTTGACTCATACGTTGCAACTGCATACTCAGGTTGGCCTGGTAAAGCTCCGGTTGTGGCTGCTCGCCGGGCGCGGCGCCCGGTCTGTGAAACGCCATTCTCTCTGATTCCCCTGACGGCTGATAGAAGTTCTCCGCTACCCGCGCACCGATCACGACCTGCCCCCGGCGCAGTTCGACGGTGCCCTGGGTTGTCTCTAGCGCCCGGAGGTATTCCGGCTCAACGCCCACGAGCTGCCCGTAGCCGCGCCAGCGCCCATATGCCAGTTCGCCGCCTGTTTGCAACTGTTCCAGGGGCGAGGCGCTGGCTACGCTGGATAACGCTCGAATTTCTGCTAGGGATTCCTCGTTTAGACGCCGTTGGGTTGATGCGGAACGCTGACTCGGTCTCTGCGGGGCGGCCATAACTTCCATACCCACTTGGCTTTCGTAGGAGGGCATCACCCGGATCTCGGTCAGAGCACTGCCACCCCCAATCCCCTCGGTTGCCTGCTGTTGCAGTCCCGCGCCGAGCGAGACTAGGACGATGACTGCGGCCGTCCCAATCACCACGCCCAATGCGGTCATGATGACACGGCCTTTCATCCGTTTGAGGTTATTGAAGACTAGAGCTAGTAAGTCTCGTGGTTTCATAGTGAGTTCCAGTTGCAGGTTAAAGGTTGCAGGTTGACTTCCCTGAAAAAAGATAGCTTACCGCAAAGACGCAAAGGACGCTAAGAAAAAAATTAGTTTTCTGAAAGTTAAGCTTCAAGTCTCCGTGCCTCGGTGGTGAAATGTTTGGTTTTTTCAGTAGGCTCAACTTTCAACTTTTAACTTGCAACTTGC
Organism: Anaerolineae bacterium; assembly: GCA_021107605.1. Lineage (GTDB taxonomy): Bacteria > Chloroflexota > Anaerolineae > B4-G1 > SLSP01 > G713. The sequence continues at coordinate 6,129 of JAIOSN010000024.1, forward strand.
AACTTGCAACTTGCAACTTTTACTTAACTTCCCAACCCCAAAAAACCCTTGATCGCGCGCCCGATTTTCTGCCAGATCGTCTCCGGTTGCTCCTCGACGGGATTATCTGCCTCACTCATCCCTGGCTCTCCCGGCGTGAGGGCGTCCGGTTGGCTTTGCACTTCCAGCGTGAGCGTTTGGCTGATGCTCTGCGTCTGGTTGAAGTCATCCCGGTAAGTGATACTCAAGCGCAACTCCACCTCGCCGCTTTCTTGAGGGATTACCAGCAGATCCAACGGCGTCGAACCGCCTGCATCTAGCGGGCCGATGAAGGGCAGTCCCTCTACTGTCACCTCCAACTCTGGGCTAGCAGGGGCAATTTCGATGATATTGATGGAACTGAGTCCCACGTTTATCAGTTCCAGTGAGAGTAGCGCTGGTATATCAACCCACAACGCTTCTGGTTGGCGATAGAAGCTGAGCTGGAACTCAGGTCGTTTGCGGACTATGAGGCTCAACCGTTGGATGTCACTCTGGCGAGTGGCGTGGGGATCATCATAATCTAGTGCTAACGGGAGATTGTAAGCGCGGATGCTAGCCGAGCCATCTATGAGCAGCGAGCGGGAGAGTACCACTGTCTCGCCCGGCTTGATCTGGGCCACAAAGAGGACGTTCCCGGCCTTGAGCGGGATGAACGGCTCCAGGCTGGCGCCGTCTTTTCCGCCCAGGGAGAGCGTTAGCTGTTCCGCGTCGCCGCCGCCCACATTGGTCACGTATATCGTCAACGTAAAAGTATCCCCTGGTGAGAGGAACTCCGGCTCGGTGGTGTATTCCGAGATCAGCAATTGCGGCTCTTTGGCTAAACTGGTATTGATATCCACCCCGATATTCTGTTGATCGCTATATCCGCCACCGCTGTAATCCGCGTATTCCAGGCCAATCATTAGATTCTGCCGTCCGCCGCTATCC
>JAIOSN010000250.1 GCA_021107605.1 Anaerolineae bacterium
TTTCGCCCAGAAAACCGTTCCGGGTGACGTGGGGCAGGGCGGCGGCGAGGTTCTCCGGGCCGGCAGTCAGGGCGGCGGCCAGCAGATAGAGCGCCTCGTAGGTGGGGAGCGCGTAGGGGCCGGGCGGCGGGACGTGCGGGCCGACTGCGCGATAAGCGGTGATCCAGTCCTCGGTTCCGAGGAGATCCTCTGGCAGCGGGTAGGGCGTGATAAAATGCACTTCTTCCCCGAGCTGGGACGCGGCAATCTCCGCGAACGCGGTGCTGGCCAATTCCAGGCTGCCGATCAAGCTGCTGTCTCCCCCGGCAGCGCGCCATTTAGCCCAACGCGCCCCTGTCTCATGGGGCGGCAAGAGGCTGAAGAGCGTCTCCGGTGGCGGCGGTGCTTGCTGGGGCGATAGCGCGGGCACGAGACGATAGTTGGCTGCGCTCAAACTCTCTCTGAGCGCGTCCGCTAGCGGGCCTGCGCCCCAGAGCGCCGCTAAATGCGTATTCGCGGGGTTGGCTGCGACCAACTCCGCCGCCATACTCGCCGGGTCTGGCATCAGTGACCAGAGGTGCGGTGAGGTGCGCGTCAAGTAGGCTCCCACGGCCAACAGCGGTAGTTGCGCAGCTATGTAGAGCTCCTGCGCGGCTGCCGTGCTCTCTTGGCGATAGTGCCCGATCACCGCGACGACCGCCGGATCAACGGCCAGATTGCGGGCCGCGACGCGCGCCAGTTCCGGAGAGCCACGGTCATCGTAGGCTACCAGTTCCAGATAATGGCCTCCCACGCCGCCTTGAGCGTTGATCTCGCGCACTGCCAGCCGCGCCGCGTAGATGGCGTCGTAGCTGATGTAACGGTAGCGGCCTTCAAACGGGGCGACCAACCCGATCTTTACCACCGGCGGCAATTTTGCCGGTGCGCAGGAAGTGAGCAACGGCAGTAACAGATCGCAGAGGAGACAGAGAGAGATAATTGGTTTTAAAAAAATTAGCTCACCATGGAGACACTGCGACCTTGGAAAAATCTGATTTTTACAGATATGCACCACTATATGTAGTAAGTTAGCTTGCAATTGGACTACGTACAGTATCGTACCTCTCAAAAATCCGATTTTTCGACCTCTGTGGTTTTTCATGGCAGGCTAGCTAGCGCAACTGAGCTAGGGAGAGGCGGATCTTCTCCTCGATGGAGAGCTCCGTATCGCGCGGTACCTGCTGGAGGGCGCGCTGTGCTTCCACAATGCTGAATCCCAGGGCGGTGAGCGCGGCGATCACGTCCGCGTCATCGGTGGTGAGCGCTGTCAAGATGGGGCTGCCCAAATCCGCTATGCGATCCTTGAGCTGGAGGATAATAGCTTCACCCGTCTTGCGCCCCACACCAGGAGCGCGGGCCAATACTTCGGGTTGGTGGTTGCTGATAGCTTGGCGCAACGTCTCCGGAGAGAGGGTTCCCATAATGCTCAAGGCCGCCTTCGGCCCTATCCGGTTGACGCCTAGCAACATCTCGAAGAGCGATTTAGCTTCCGCACCGGCGAAACCGTAGAGAGCTAGCGTGTTTTCCCGTACATGGAGATACGTATGGAGAGATACCTCTTCGCCTACGTGGTAGGCGCTGGTGTCCGCTACGCCAATCTCAAAACCCACCCCGCCTACGGAGAGCACCAGATGCTCTGCCGTTACGTTGAGGATTTCGCCTTCTAGTTGAGCAATCATGGGTTACTCCTTATTCAAAGTTTTTCAAGGAGAATTGGTTAGCGGTTAGCCGGCTGGAGCTGGCGGGGCAACGTAGTTGCGCTTTCCAAATCGCGTAGCTGGGCGCGGTATGGAAAGCGCGGCTACTGACCTGCGGTACTTGAGGTTGCTGGAACTGCTCTCCGTGGTGAAATTTCTCAGCTGTCCAACAGCTTATCCAGCCGGGCGCGGTGGGTATAACAGATCGCTACCGCGACTGCGTCGGCGGCATCATCGGGGCGGGGAATCTCGGAGAGGTTGAGCAACAGCTGCACCATTTTCTGTACTTGCCGTTTATCCGCGTTGCCGTACCCGGTAACGGCTTGTTTTACCTGCATGGGGGTGTATTCGGCGATGGGTAGCCCGGCGTCGACTAAGGCCAGTAACGCCACTCCGCGCGCTTGCGAGACTGACATCGCCGTCCGGACGTTGCGGCTGAAGAAGAGCTCCTCAACCGCTGCGGCATCGGGTTGAAACTCCTGTATGATTTCTTGAAGCCCGGCGTAGATGGCGCGTAAGCGTTGCGGGGAAGGTGTCTTCGCTGGCGTGCGTACCACGCCGGCGGTAATCAAGCGCAGCGAAGTACCTTCCTCTTCCACCACCGCATAACCGGTAATGGCCAAGCCTGGGTCAATCCCCAGCACTCGCATTAGGACGCGGCGGTAAACGCCTGGACGGTCTCTTCAGTTACCTCTAAGTTAGCGAAGACCTGGCGCACATCATCCATCTCTTCTAGATCATCCACTAGCCGGAGAATTTGCACGGCCGCCTTCGGCTCCAGGGAGAGCTCGTTTTGAGGAACCATAACGATTTTCATATCGCGCACCGGCACCTCTTGTTCTTTTAGACTCTTGCTGACCTGGTGCAGGTCGGCGTAGGCCGTATAAACCTGATGATCGTCCTCGTCGTCTCCTTCGATCAGATCATCGGCGCCGGCTTCCAGGGCCGCTTCAAAGAGAGTATCGAAATCTATCTGGTTTTTCACGTTGATGAGACCTTTGCGTTTGAACTGCCACGCCACGGAGCCGGGATCGCCCATGTTTCCGCCTAGACGGGTTAGCGCATGGCGCAATGCGGCCACGGTGCGATTGCGGTTGTCGGTGACTACGTCGATCATCAGCGCGATGCCGTGTGGCCCGTAGCCCTCGTACATCGTCTCGATGATTTCGATGCCGGATTTATCCTCGCCGGTCCCGCGCTTGATGGCCCGCGTGATGTTATCAGCGGGCATATTCAGATCACGCGCGTTGTCCACGGCCATGCGTAGTTGGAAGTTGAACTCGGGGTCGCCGCCGCCGCCCTCCCGTACTGCGATCGCAATTTCGCGGGCTAACTTAGTGAAGATCTTGCCTCGTTTAGCGTCCTCTTTTTCCTTCTTGCGGCGAATGGTTGACCAATGACTATGTCCTGACATCTGACCTCCTTAATTAGATAAACAAATTGACAAATCAACAAATGGCAAATGTGCAAATGGTGAACTAAAGTTACTGGGCGAGGTATGGAAACCTCGGTTACTATAAATACGCCAGAACCGGGTGAAGTGTTAGTTTACTCACCCGGTTCTTGAGGAATCAGAATAGCTCCCTCGAAATTTTTCCTACCTCGTAGGAATGCTGCGCTCTTCATTGGACGTTTACCGGCCATTTGTAGCCGCTCCAATACCAAGCTCCCATCACCGGTAACCACCGCCGGTTTGGTGTGCGCCTTGAATACCGTCCCCGGTTCTGCGGCGGGTGGTTTTATCCCTTGAAGCGCGCTAACTTGGAGAATCTTGATCCGTTGGCGGCCCCAAAAAGTGTAGGCGGCTGGTTCGGGTGCAAAAGCGCGCACTTGATTGCAGAGCTCGGCTGTGGTGTGGGTCCAATCCAGTTGGGCGGCTTCTTTGCGCAGTCGCCGTGACATGGTAATGCCTGCTTCTGGTTGGGGTTGGGGTCGCAACTCTCCCGCGAGATAGGCCGGTAGGCATTCGATGAGCAGATCGGCACCTTCTTGAGCCAGACGCAGCTCCAAGTCACCCGCGTTCTCTTCCGCGCCGATTTGCACCGTGCGCTTTGCCAGGAGCGGCCCCGTATCTAGTCCCGCGTCCAGTTGCATGATGGTGACGCCAGTTATCTCGTCCCCGGCCAGGATGGCGGCCTGGATCGGCGAGGCGCCCCGCCAGCGCGGTAGCAACGAAGGATGGATGTTCAACACTCCAAATCGAGGGATATTCAGCACGGACTCCGGGAGTAGCTGCCCAAAAGCGGCAACCACGATGAGGTCTGGCGCCCAGGATTGGAGTTGCACGATTGCCGTTGCCTCTCTCAGCCGGGCGGGTTGGAAGACCGCGATCCCCTCTGATTCCGCCAGCTCTTTGACCGGCGGGGCTGCGTAGCGCCGCCCGCGCCCTGACCGGCGATCCGGTTGCGTCACCACTCCCACGACGGGATAATGTTCAGCGAGTGCTTGCAGCGTGGGGAGTGCAAACTACGGTGTTCCCATAAAAACAATCTGAGGTTTATTCATAAGGGTTATTTTAGCACAAGGTGGGAGAGGAGCAAGGAGCGTATCATCTCAATATTTCGGGGCAGTTTTCACCAGGAGACAGCCCCTGCCTGCTGAAACGACTAGGCGTATTTACAGCGAATCCCAGGGCTTTCTCGCTTTTGACTTGACACGCCAATCGTTGCGGTGGTGTAGGTGGAGAGCCGTAGGGGGCGTGCCGGTTTGGCCTAGCTGCTCCAATTTGAGGGCGAGGCAGGCGCCGGACGGAAAGAGGCCCGGGGCGGGGAGCGCAACAGCACAATTCCCCCCGCTGGTGGAGGTAGTAACCGTCCGCCGGCGGTAATGGGTGTTGACAATAATCAGAGGGATGGCAGAATAGATGTTGGTTGTAGTTAATATTAAAATAGGTCAATCTAAAGAAGGGGGACATGAATAGTTTACGACGTTTGGTGTTGGATGTGTTGAAACCGTTAGAACCCAGTATCGTGGATCTGGCACAGGTTTTAGCTACATTGGAGGGCGTTGAAGGGGTGAATATCTCTATTTACGAGATTGATCATCTAGTGGAAAACGCTAAGATCACCATTGAGGGGCCAGAAATTTCCTACGCGAAGGTAGAGGAGATCATTGCGGAAAATGGCGGGGCGATTCACTCCATTGATGAGGTGGCTGCTGGGAAATTGTTAATTGAGGATGTCACCACCCCGCAAGGTTAATGATAATGAATGACATAAATACATATCGTCACCAACCACGTTTGCTCTTTGAGGATATGCGTGAGTACAGCACTCTGGCCGGGACGGGAGAGATTGCGCGGCGTTATCTGGCGATGAATGCTTTTGATGGCGTCTTGACGATTATTGGTGTGTTGATGGGGAACTATGTTGGCGGGGTGCAAGATCCGGAAGTGGTGATCAACATTGGGCTTTCCACTTCGTTGGCGATGGGTATCTCCGGTCTCTGGGGCGCTTATCTGACCGAATCTGCCGAACGGGAGCGGGAATTGGCCAAGTTAGAACAAGCTACGCTCTCTAGTTTGCGGCAGACTAAAATTGGGAAGGCCTCACGCTTGGCCGTGATCACGGTCTCTTTGGTGGATGGCTTCGCGCCTTTTGCCGCGGCGATGATCGTGCTGCTGCCGCTTTTCTTCGCTGCGGCGATTGGCAATGTCATGGTCACTTATCTACTCTCGTTGATGACGGCGCTCTTGACTCTCTTCGGATTAGGTATCTTCCTGGGGAAGATCTCCGGGCGCAGTCTGATAGGTTACGGGTTGCGGACCTTGCTGGCCGGTTTTGTCTCGATCACGTTGAGTTTCTTGCTAGGGGGAGGGCATGGTGGATAGAGTGTCCTGAATCTGGTTGTAAACTGAGGCCGCCGAGTTCATTTAGAACTCGGCGGTTTTCCTCGTCCCACTCCTTGCCGGTGAGCAGATAGTGATTATGCGGGTCGGTCCAGTTGCTGCTATCTTCGGGGCGGCCGTTGTCATCAATGATCCCGCCGTAGGGAT
>JAIOSN010000301.1 GCA_021107605.1 Anaerolineae bacterium
GCCGTTTGGCGTCGCAGTCGGCGAGTCAACGGCGGGGTTGGGGTATACCGGGGAGTGGTTCGACGCGGACGTGGGGTTGGAGTACCTGCGGGCACGGTGGTATCAGCCGGGGACGGGGCGGTTTACGTCCAGGGATCCTCTTGAAGGCCTATTGCAACGCCCAGACACACAACACCGATACACATACGCGGCCGCCAACCCGGTGAACTTTACCGATCCACGTGGACTGTGGTACGGGCCTGATCAGTATGACCAGTCCGGAGCAGAGACTCTGGAAGAAGAACTGGCATTCTCGTCAATGCACTACCGGTTGTTTTGCACCACCACGCCAACCGGCGCGCAGTGGGCAACGAAGTGTACACTCCACCTTGCGGAAGAAGTGCCTCTTTACAGTCAATTGGATAACTCAGGGTACTGGGAGCCCTATACTTCCTGTGGGCCCACCACTCTGGCGATGGCTTTGAACTGTCAGCAAACTGGCCCCACGCCGCAAGAAATCATTGACTATGCTATTAGAGAAGAGCTTTACTTGCCAAGCGATCCCGCGGGGATTTATACTTCTCCTTCCAACCTCTACAAGATCGCTCAACACTATAGGAACTCTTTGCAAGGGCAGGTAAGCGCTGAAAGAGAATCTCGGGCACTCCTGCGCGCAGCCCTGAGTTTGGGCCTGCCAGTGGTTGTGGATGTGACGGTCAGGATCGCTAGAGAAGACCGGGAATCAGGAGATTTACCTCCTGCCCATTTCGTCCTAGTGACCGGCATAGATGCCGATAATACTGTGTACGTCAACGATCCCTATGGAGAACAACGTGGTGGCGAGCGCCGCGAGGTGTCCTGGGAAAACTTCAATTGGGCGTGGCAAAACAACAGCGACATAGCTGTCGGCGGCCAAGGATGGTGGATGGTAGCTTCTCTCAGCGGAGGTGAGTGATGACTATTTGGATCGGTGAAAGAGCCAGCCAACATGTAGCGGGGCTATTTTGCTGTTTGATTGGCGTCGCGTTGTTCACGCTGGGAGGATGCCAGCAGCGGTCTGCTGGCCCGGTGCAAGTATCCTCTATCCCTTCCGTCCAAGCAGTTCTGGGTGGGGCAGAGACAGAAAGTGATCCACAAGCGCCCCTGGAGGTGCTAGCCACCTCTACCGTATCTATGTCCACGAGGCTACCAATCAAATGGACTGCGCCTCGCGAATGCGTGGCCTACTCAGTGTCTCCTGACTTTGTTTGGATAGTCCATGTCTGCAGATCTCAAGAGCACACGACCTCAATGCTCTCCGGAACATGGGTTGGCAAGCCGGGAGAAGACGATTGGATCCCTCTTCTATCAGAGAACCACCCCTGGGTTGCTGCCGCATGGTCTCCTGACGGCACGATGCTGCTACTGTCTCCCCACCAGGGGGCAATTTGGCTGATCCGGAGAGGAGATTGGGATAATAGACAATTGCTTTACGAAAGAACTATACACAGAACTAGCAATTATCGCTGGTCACCAGACAGCAAATACATCGCGATCAGCAACTTGGAGCCCGGAGTAGCGCTTGCCTTGCTCAGCCCAGACGGTGCTTACCGCGTTCTCTTGAAAGACACCGATGTTAGGCAACCTCCCAACGTGGATTTTGGGCCAACGTGGTCGCCCGATGGCAAAAAGATTGCCTACCTGACGCTACTACCTGATTGGACTAAACCGAGGGGTGTACAGTTGTGGATCATGGACATAGCGTCTGGAGAACGGCAAATGTTATTTGAAAGGGAGAATTTCCCTGTCATAGAACCTCGCTGGTCTCCTGATGGACGTCAGATCGCTCTTTTGTTGCCAAGGGATGAGATATTTATCTTTGACCTGGAAGAGGAAGGTATGAAAAGGATACCTTTGCCAGAACAGGAAAGAGCTCTTCAGTCCATATGGTCACCCGACAGCGAGCGGTTGGCAGTACGAACATACACAGACTTGTGGATTCTCTCGATAGATAGCGGGGAGGCAAATCGTGTAGTCGAGATGAGAGGCTCTCTGCTCCGGTGGACCGGCGATGGGAGGGAGATTATTGTAGTAACCCGAGAAGGTGAGACGAAAACAATCGGACTGATTCCAGTGGAATGAACTTGGAATGGTGCAACAGCGAGAGCAGTGGGTAGGATTGCCGCGGAGGGACGCAACCTCGGCGCACGGCAACTTCACCGATCCGCATAACCACTACCCCTTCAGCGGCAAGGAGTGGGACGAGCATCTTGACAATTACGAAGTCGATGCGCGGGATTATGACACCTGGACTTACGTCTTGCCCGACGCTTTAGGTTCCGTGCGGCAGACCGTGGACGCCGCGGGCGCGGTGGTCAGGGCGCGCGAGTGGACACCGTTCGGCGTCGCGGTCGGCGAATCAACGGCGGGGTTGGGGTATACTGGCGAGTGGTTCGACGCGGACGTGGGCTTGGAGTACCTGCGGGCGCGGTGGTATCGGCCGGGGACGGGAAGATTTACGCAGG
>JAIOSN010000009.1 GCA_021107605.1 Anaerolineae bacterium
TATTAGTATCGGGAACCGCAACGCTCTCCCTCATGCTCGCCCCACGGCTTTTCCCCGCGAGTTTATGACGCGACATCTGGCTTGATCCGCGTTCCACCTGCTCAACTGTTCCTTGTCCCCGGCGCAACTTACCACCGACGCGGATCAAGCGCACGCCGATAGAATAAGGCAACAAGTTCCCCAAGTTAATGAGCAAACCGGATATCATGTTAGCGAAACGCAAGATCCCTTTGGCTTTCTTGAGATCGACCCGCTGGGCCGGGCGTGCCAAAGTAATGGCTTCGGACTCGCTCCCCGGCTGCTGAGCAGATGACAATGCACCACCGAGTAGCGGAATGCCATTGCGAACAAAAGTAAAGGTCAAGCCGAGGCTCAGAGCCTCTGCCTGAACAGCGTAGCCGGTAGCCACATTGCCTGCATTGTGGATTTCTAGTTGATAATCCGAGCGCGCTAAGGTTTTCTGCCATTCCAGAATCAGCGAGATCAACAACATCGCTGCCACAGCCAGCACCAAGAACATCGCGATCCACACCCAGAGACGCCAATTCCATCCGCCGCTTTGCGCAGTACAACCCGTCACTCCTAGCGAGAGGATGAGCGGAGCAAAGATGCGCCTCATCCTCACTGAATAACACGAGAGATTTTCTACCCGACTCAGCATCTCACTCCTTACTCACACGAATCAAACGTAATTCATGGGCGTAGAACGGCACAATCTCAATCATCTGAGAAACCGTCGCGCTCTCTCCCGGATAAGCGGATGGCGCGGTCGCTCGGACGGTGAAGCGCTGTGTCCCGGCTGGAAAAGTCGGGCTGCGCGGATGAGAGAGACGGAAAGAGACGGATTTTTCAGCGCCAGGAAAGAGCAGGGGCACGGCCCCCAGATAGTAGCTCTCTGGCGGTAAACCTTCCAGCAGTAACTGGAATTGGACGCTGGGTTGACTACCCTGGTTTCGGATAATCACTGCCCCCTCAATAGAACGTTCAGCGCTCAAACATCTCTCCGGCAAGATCACTCGCAAGCCGATGGTCTCTGAAGCGTCACCTGGATTCAGCACACAGCCGTTTCCCTGGAATAAGAGAGTAAACTCCCCGACCCGAATACGTTGACCAGCAGAAACCTCCCGAGTAGCATGATGCCCTAGTCGCAAGAGCGTTTCTCCTTCCAATACAATCTCCGTATCGCCTAGATTGACCAGCCGGTAGCCTGCGGTCTCCAGCGCGATAAGCTGGAGGTGACAAGTAGCCACACCACTACCGTGCTCCGCAGCCAACACAATATCGTTGTTGGATGCAGAGCCGATATGGATAATGCGCCGCGCCAACGGAAATTCTTTCTGCCAGCCGTCGCGATCGGTTATTTGAAGTACATTTTCTCTTTCCATAAGTACCTTTTATCTGCCACTCTACAAATTCCTAAGATCATTTACCTTTTGACAGATCAGTTTGCCCAAACTCGATTCCTTCTTCGTGCTCTCCGTGGTGAGTTAACTTTTTTTCTTAGCGCCTTCGCGTCTTGGCGGCAAGATATCTTTTCTCCGTGCTCTCTGTGTCCCCATGGTGAGTTCTGTGATGAGCTAGCTTTTAGCACGCCGCCGCAGGGCAGAGGAGACCAAGTTCTCTCCCCACTCATGGGAGGCCCGGATACTAGCTCGCGTTGGCAATGACCCGGCGCATTGACCACCCCACAAGCGGCCGTAGTCGCCACGACTGAAAACAACGCCGTCTCCCGCCATCAAACGAGGTGCTTCAACGGTCTCAGTCGCCGGCTGTTCAGCGGACGGCGAGAGAGCAAAGAGATGCGGGTTAGTCAGCAGCGGATGATCCGCCTCCACCGCCGCGAGGGAGATACCCAACGAGTTGAGCAGCTCGAAGAACTCCGCTTCGCTTGCCGCCACCTTGCCAGATGACTTTTTGCCGGTAGGAGGAACAATCTCCACAAAGAGCGTGCCGCCAGCTTGCAGATAAGTGTATAGCGTATTCAGCAGCTCGGCTTCAACCTGTAACGCGCCCTGTACCACCAGATAGACCAATGTGTAAGCTGCAAAATCCAGCGGGGCGATCTCCAGATCAACCCACAACGAGACATGCCCAGCGTGACGCAGAGCGCGCGACAATGCTTGGACGCCCACGTCACGTACGCCAGCTTCTCCGCCCAGATAGCAGACACCCAGCCGGGCCGCCGGCTTGCGCGCCGCGCCGATCTCCTGCCGGAAACGCAGATCAAGCTCATCTGGTAACGGATACTCCACATTCCCCGCATCAGTGACAGCAGCGGCGCCGGCAGTGCGCCGCACGCGGGCCAGCTCGACGCCACTCACCGAGACGGCACCCGGCTGGGCCTCCACCCCAAATTGGGTGTGAATGTAGAAACGTTCCCCGGCTTCTGGGTCGGATTCCAGGCGTGGCTGACCTTCGGCATAAGTGAGCCATAACCACAGTTCCCCCTCGGCTGTACCTAAATCATATGTCACCGGCTCCGGCACAATAATCAATTCACCATCCGGGGCAATTGCACCTCCGGGCAAGATGTAGACGGTACCATCTGGCGGATCACTGGCAATCACTTCCAGCCCGGAGAGAATGCCCGCATCATGCGCCAGAGCGAGATGCGCCTGGTGGCGTAACTGGTGGTAAGCGTGCGCCTCGGCCCACACCTTAGCCGTCACAGCCATGCCATCGGTGGGGTGCAGCCGTTTGAGGGAACAATTTCGGAGAATCTTATCTTGGGTTGCCATATTTACCTCACGTGCCTTTCACTTTCAACTCGAATATCCAACATATACGCCGTATGCGCCGGTTTCTCCGCCGCGACAATCTGCTCGATCATGCAGCGCCGCTCTTTCGCCGCTCGCGCTGCCACAGGCGGCAATTCCAAACGAACGGTGAAGGTATGTGGCACGTTACGGGTTCCCAGAGCAATGCCGCGCCCCAATTGCGCCTCCGGGCCTAGCACAAAGTTCTCCGCGCGATGTTCCACGATTTCCGGGCGGACGTCGGTGTAGATTTCGAGATAATCAGCCAAGCCATCACGAGTACCGCGCCGCCGGTAAAGACTGACCGCCGCTTGCAACAAGCGCCGCCGTTTACTCTCCGGCCAGCGTTTGTCCAACACCAAATCAAGCCACGAGGCCAACCAGGGCAAGAGATCAACAGGGGCAGTGCGCGGATCAAGGTAATAAGGAAGATTATCAATCTGCCTCTCGATAGGCCACCAGAAGCTCTCAAATAACATGAGGAAACGCCCCATAAAATCATCGCGCTCATAGAGCGCCGGTAGATAGCGGAGATAGCTTCCTTGAGCAGAGACGGCGACGCTCACCGACTCTGAAGCAACCCGGATACCATCCGCCTCGGTGAGGGAAGCGTGGCTCACCAACGTGACATCCTCCAGGGTCGCCGCTACCGCAGTATGGACCTCGTATTCGTGAGTAGTCCCCAGCGGTGCTGCGACCTCATCCCAGGTGAGCGTCTGGCCGCCTGTTGACCAGCGGACAACGCGCGGAACAGTTTCCCTCCGCGGGGCGACGGTCCGCTCCAGGGTAACGCCGGCCGGTAGTGTGACGCGCAAGGAATAATATGCGGACGTTTCCACGCCCCCCGTGACGCGGGTGTAAAAAACCAACGGCTCTCCTGGATAACGGCGGTAATCGCTAGCCACATGAGCAACAAGCAATGGCGAGGTCATAATTCCACCACCTCAACCTGATGGGGCAATGAACAGAGTACGGTATCTGCCGGCACCGCGAGCACGCGCTCGGTGAGCAACTCCAATGCTCCCGCCTCGGTTTCAGCTGCTCCGGGCAGCACGGGCCGATACCGGATCTGAATTTCCAAAAGATGTTTGACGCCCGGCACTTGCTGCACGAGGGAGAAAAGCTCAGCCACGTAGAGATCGCGTCCGAAGGGCCAGCCCTCCCAGCGCTGCCCCAACATCGCGGAGAAAATCCCCTCATCACCCAGCGCCAACGGAGTGAGGAAGTGGCGCAAACGTTCTGTCACGCGCGCGCGTACCGTCTCTGGATGGCTATGTTCATGAGTCACCAGTTCCGTGGTGATGGCGATTCCCAAATAGCGCGGCTCGCGCACGTGCAAGGTAGTGGTGAGCAACCGGTAGCGGTCCAGATACTCTAGAATTTCCTCGCGTAACGCCGGTTGCAACGCCAGATGAGTGAAATCGCCGGCGCGGACGGCCTCCATCACGGCCGGGATAACGAGCAGTTCCACCATCCCCGGCGGGAGAGCATCGCTGGTGGAGCGCGGCCCTCGGCACTTAACGCGGGCGACAGCGCGCGTGACGCGCCGCGTCAGATTCTCGAAATCCTCGGCGGTGACGGCGCGGCGTTGCATCCGGATCTCACGGCGGGCGCGCATCTTCGCCTCCGCCAAACTCTCCTGGTCGCGTCCTCCGTCGGCCCGCTGCAAGTTAGTCACCCGGTCAATGTAGGGCAGTGAGGTACGCAACACCTCTATCTTGCCGGCGGGAACGTTGCCCCGCACGCCACCGCCGTAACGGTAACAGTTAAAGCGCACCACCCGGCCCGCGGCGGGAATACGCCCGTATTGGCGCACCGTACCATCCGCCTGCCGGATACGCGGGCCAAAGGCCAATTCGCCGGTCGCCTCATCCAACGTGAAATGACGGTCATAGCGCGTTGAAGCGGCAAAATCCGGCGTCCACTCCCAGGGTACAAAACCCAACTCCCCAGCATGCAGCTCCTCCACTTCTACCGTTTCACCCTTCGCTGGCGTCAACAACGGCGCATGCCTTAGCTGGAAAGTTTGCCCATCCTCGCCATTGCTCACGCCCAACCGCTCCTCCTCCTGAACCACAGCGTGAGTAGCGCGCACCGTTCCGCCCAGGGTATGCGCCTGCAAACCCGTAAGGCGCGGGGATTGGCTGTAACGCCCCTGCTCTGGACGACGCTGCTCAAAACGACAACGGAGCCAATAGGCACGCCGTCCCTGGACCACGTCCGGCCTCATCCCCAAGGGGAGATAGAGCACTAATTTGCCGGTAGGATTGTTAAGTCCTCCGGTGGTATCCCGTTCCCCGGCGCGAGTGCTGGGATGCACCTCCACCCATTCCCCCTCTCCCTGCGATGCTTCCCAGATCAGGGGAGGATCCTCTCGCCGAATCCCGACCGCCTGCGTCTCTTCACACTCAAAGGAAAGTTGCAGCAATTGGCCCGCCATAGGTTGTTCAAGATCGAAACCGATATAAAAAGTATCACCCTCTGCCGGCAGCTGCTGGAAAACGTGAAAGGTCTCTACACCCAACCGTGGCAGATAATTCTTAGTCAGCTCACTTGCGCGCCGCAATTGGACTAGACACGGCGGCGCGATGACCAGTTCTTCATCGGTGGAGAAGATGATCTCGGTACCTTCCTCCAACTGCTGCGTAGCAATCTCAGTACCTGACGGCACTCTGGGCACCAGAGTGCTCTCCGGCGCGATGGGGAAAGGAGCGGAGAGCCAGAAGGTAAGTTCAACCCGCGCGCTGCTGGGCGGGCAGAGCTGTATATCCAACAACTCCAAGAACTTAAGGTAGTTTTTCTCCGGGACACAATTAAGGCGGTAAGTGAGCAATTCCGTCATCCAGGCAAAGAGCTCAATCAGCGTAATGCCGGGATCGCTCAAATTATAATCAGTCCATTCCGGACAGTAGCGGATAATACGCCGGCGGGCCTCATCCACCAAGTCACGTTGAAAACGCAAATCATCAAGTCTAGGTTCGGGTAACGTCATATTGATCTCCTAACTGCTTGCCGCGGGATTACCGCTATTCTTCTTGATTGGTTGACTAGCTACCTGATAGTTTCCAAAATGGGACACAGCTGCACGCGGACGGACGCTGATAAAAAAGGCTTTCCCAGAGAAAAACTAAAAAATCAGCCTTTATCTGCGTCCGATTTCTTACTCCCAAGTTAAATCCAGAGTTTTGTCAGCCAACCAGCTACTCTTCTCCCATCAAATAAAATGGATAGATAATACTCCGCTCATCATGGGTGGATTTGATCTCATAGCTGACCTCCACCAAGAGCACCCCATCACGCTCTAAATCAGACGAGACCGCAACATTCAACACGTTAATACGCGGTTCCCAACGCCGTAACGCGCGGCGGACGTAATAAGCCATCAAGCCCTCCGTGGTAGCATTGCGTGGCGCGAAGAGCAACTCCTTAGCTCGGCAACCGAACTCCGGGCGCATCACGCGCTCACCAGGTGAGGTCTCCAAGATGATGTGGATGGATTGTTC
>JAIOSN010000323.1 GCA_021107605.1 Anaerolineae bacterium
CAGAAAGGGAATCGCCTCGCGCGCGGTCTCTTTACCCAACAGCTCCTCTCCCTTTTCCCAGAGCGCGAAGAGAATGTCATCAGAAGTGGCGGCGCGTTCCAGGGCCAGCACTCCTTGAAATATTTGCACGGCCAGCCAATAGTGCATCTGTTCGCTAAAGGAGAGCGATTGCCCTTCCAGCCACTGCACCTGGTCAGCACCCTCCGGCATGCCCTCGGTCAAGAGCCAACTGCGCACCTCGCGCGTCAACCGTGACTTGCCCAGACCGCTTTTGCCGATCAGCGAGACGATCTTTCCTCGACCCCGCAGGAGCTCTCGAGCGCTGACCTTGAGAGTCGCCAACACTTCATCGCGCCCGGTCAACGGCGATTCGCCAAAGTCCAGGCCCCGCGTGCGGCCAATCTCCTCGCGCCGTTCCAAAACCTTGAAGGTGTGAATCGAGAGCTCCTTACCTTTTACTTTGAGCGCGCCCAGGTCTTGAAGCTCAAAGAAGGGCGCGACACGCTCGCGGGTCGCCTGACTGATAAGAATTTCCCGCCACCCAGCGTTGGACATGAGCCGCGCGGCCATATTGATGTCATCCCCCATCAACGTGTATTCTTGCCGCAGCTCGGGCGCGCCGACATTGCCGGCGAAGAGATGTCCGGTATTGATGCCCACGCGCTGGCGGAAACGGTAGATACCGGCGGGGGTCTGGAGCGCGGAGAAATAGCGGCGCACAGCTTGCTGCATCTCCAGAGCCGTGTAGACTGCCCGAACGGGGTCATCCTCGTGGGCGCGTGGCGCGCCGAAGAAGATCACCAGACGGTCGCCCACCGCGTATTGATCCATGCGGGCCACCATCCCCTCGTATTTCTCTACCACCTCCACCATGTGTACAAAGTAGCTGTTAAGCTGGGCAGTGATCAACTCCGGCTGACTCTCCCCTAAATCCTCAATGAGCTCGCTGATCCCCACGTAATTCACGAACATCACGGTAACTGGGCGGTGTCCTGGGACAATGCGGGCATCGCCGGGATTGGTCACAATACGCGAGATAAGCTCGTTGGAGAGATACGCGGTGAGGTGATTGAGACGCTCCACCAGGTAGGTGATCTGCGCCTGGAGCTCGCCCTCCGGTGGCTCGTGCAAGAGAACCCGGCCCAACGTCCCGACCGCCGCCAGAGGGGCCGCCCGCACCAGGAGAAAATCCTCATCCGGGTTGCGGGTGACAGCCTCAGTCTCCACCGGCACAGTTAGCCGCGCCACGGTCTCTGCGGTGATAGCGATCTCACCGGGATGTGCATGTCCTTCGGCCTGCTCGGCTAAGTTGACAGTCAGCCCGGTAGTCACGTAAGCCATCGCGCCGTTACGTCCCAGCTCTGGCTCCGGTCGAGTGCCGATGTGCGCCGCAAAGTATGACCCTGAAGAGATACCACATTTGATCTGCAAGGCTTGAGTGCCTCCGGGGGTCTTGATCGCAGTGAACTTATCCTGCTGCATCACCGCCTGCATAGCTAAGGCCGCCTGGATAGCCAGCAAGGCGTGGTCAGCCAGTTCGGCTTCCGTCTCCGCCTGGAACAACCCCAAGAGCGCGTCCCCTCCGAATTTAAGCAGAGTTCCGCCGTGCGCAAAGAGCGCACCGACCAGCTCGGAGAAGAGACCATTGATAATCGCCGTGATCTGCTCCGCGCCCGCCACTCCCAACGACTTCAGATCTTCCGATAGCGGGGTGAATCCGGAGACATCCACGAAGACGAAGACGCCGCGACACATCCCGCCCGCCGGTTCCCCGGCCGGTTGGGGAGCCAAGACCACCGGGCGCGGCAGATAAGTCTTGACCATGGCAAGTAACGCGGTCAGATGTGTGCGCAGTTGGATAAAGTGCTGCTCGGTAGGGCGACGTTCCAGCGGCTCGTAGAGGTTCGCCGGTAGATAACGTTGTAGATCAGAGAGCAGCTCTCGGAAAGGACGCGGGGCCGGCAAGCGAGCCAACTCGCTGCCCAGCGCCGGCTGGGTGGTCAGGGGAGTAAGGCTGGCGACCGGTGAAGCAACCCCGGTCAACGAGGCGGCAGCGGAGAGCTGGCCTTCCGGCGCAGATTCTCTCCCGGTCAAGGCACGCAAAATGGGGACACCGCAATGATAACAGTATTTAGCATCTGGGGGCAACGCGGTATAGCAGGAGGTACAGATAATCGCGTGCAAGAGTTTGCGCCCACATCCAACGCAAAAACGCGCCTGTGGCGGATTTGGGGTTCCGCAATATGGACAGTTCATCAACACCCCTCCTTAGACTTGCTCTCATTATATAGGAGGCCGCCGAAAAAAGTATTCACATTAGACCTCGGAGGTCTAGTCCATATCCTGCTAACTTGATGACAACGGATTCCGTAGTATCCTTGATCACATGCTAAAAGAAAACCTCTCATCCCCACAGGACATCAAAGAATTTCTACGCCCCTTGCTCTTCGGGGTAGCAGAAGCTGATTTGGAAAAATTGGCAAAAGCAGCCGTAGTACAATTACTGGCGGCCAACACGACCATCTGCCATGAAGGAGAGCGTGGAAACGCGGTGTATGCCATTGCCGAGGGGCAAGTGGATATCCTGAAGCGCATGGATGCTCAAAATGAGCGGTTGTTGGGTCAGAGAGGGCCGGGGAGTTTCTTTGGAGAGATGGCTATTCTGCAAGACGGCACCCGTACCGCCACCGTCCGCACGGCCGAAAGAACCTTGCTCCTCAAAATTGATCGGAAATCATTCCTCGCCGTTTTGAATCACAGCCCCTCGCTGGCCATCCGCCTCTTAGTCCCGCTGGCAGACCGGTTGCGGGAAGCCGACCATAAAGCCATCACCGAATTGCGCCAGGCCAATCAAGAATTAACCCAAGCGCTACATCAGCTGGAGCAGATGGATCAAGCCAAATCCGCCTTTATCCAAGTTTCGGCTCACGAACTGCGCACCCCGGTGGCGGCACTCTCCGGCTATGCTCAGATGATGGCGAGTAACCCCACAGTGCAAGCGACTCCGCAACTACAAGCGTTGACCACCGGTATATTGACCACCACCGAGCGACTCCAACGTATCTTCAACAACATTTTGGACGTCTCCAAGATCATGAGCGGGGAGATTCAAATCCACCAGACACCCTGGAGCATCGCCGTCATCCTCAAGCGTATAGTTGAGGCATTCTCGCAAGCTCTGGCAGCACGTCAGTTGAGCTGGCAGCAGGAAGGGATCGCCGAATTGCCGCCTTATCCCGGCGATTCCCAATTGCTGTACAAGGCTCTCTACCACCTGGTCAACAACGCCATCAAGTATACCCCGGATGGGGGCACAATCAGGGTGCGCGGGGAGCTAGTGACCGATCCTCAATTAGGTGAATCTCTGGAACTCGCGATAGAGGATAGCGGTGTCGGCATTGCGAAAGAGAATCTAGAGCTAATTTTCGAGAAGTTCTATCATATTGGTGAGATAGCGTTCCACTCTTCAGGAACCACCAAATTCAAGGGGGGCGGGGCCGGATTGGGATTGACCATCGCGCGCGGCATAGTGGAGGCCCATGGCGGGCGCATCTGGGCCGAGAGTCCCGGTTATGATGAGGAGAGCTGCCCCGGCAGCCGCTTTATCATCCGGTTGCCATTAGGCGAGTGAGCGAGAAAGCGAGAAGGCGAGTGAGCGAAAAGACGAGCCAACGCCCGTGGCTAAAGACCACGGGCTACAAAGTTACGCCCCATCAATGGGACTAGCCCGCTTCAGCGGGCGTCGCTCCGTAGCCTGGGTATTCCATGCCCAGGCATTGTCCAGCTCAAACGTCCTGCCGGCCACAACGCGCGGTCTTAGAGAGCGTAAAAACCAGCACCAACCCCACGCAGTACAGCCCTAACGTCAACCAGAAATAGCCGTGGACGAGCTGCGGCGGCACGCGCTGTAACAGTCGCCCGACGTCGTTGGCACGCCGCAATCCACCCCAGTAATTGTAAAACGAGTTCACGAGCGGTGAGACAAGCCCCAGAATGATTGCATTCAACCAGAGCCAGCGCCGCCGGCAGCGAATCCGCATACATACGGCAAAGAAGAGCAGAAAGTTGAGCAAGTCACAGATATAAGGTGCGGCAAGCGTCGCCACCGTTGACGGGCCATCCCAAGCCACGTAGCCCCAATAGCCGCGCGTCGGCCAGAAGACAAATTTGTTGATTTGAAAGCCCTGCCACCAAGCTACGAGTGCGTGACTCGCCTCATGCCGTAGCGTCCCCAATAGTTGGTAGCCCGGATAAGCCAATACCCACCACCAATCTTTTCTGTTCATGGTACATCACCTCGCTCCACTAACGCTACGGGGACAGCAGTAGTAACAGCTGGGCTGCCCTAGTACGCCTACTGAAGTAGACTACCGGAGGCTCAAAGCCGCCTGTCCACCTGCGTGGACAGGCAACCCCAGACTCCGCCGGCCAGCCCCGTTCACGGGGCGTTGCTCCGTAGCCCGTGGTCTTTAGCCACGGGCGGACAGCAGTAAAGCGGAGTACCATTCCGCCCCCCGCCCGGCCTCCGCGGAGCACGAAACCTACCCGGCGAGATACGGGGAGTAGTAGCCGAGGTTTCCATACCTCGCTCCACTAACGCTACGGGGACAGCAGTAGTAACAGCTGGGCTGCCCTAGTACGCCTACTGAAGTAGACTACCGGAGGCTCAAAGCCGGCTGTCCACCTGCGTGGACAGGTAATCCCAGGCTACGCCGGCCAGCCCCGTTCACGGGGCGTAGTTTCGTAGCCCGTGGTCTTTAGCCACGGGCATTGGCGGGCAAACGGAGACTCCGCTGCGCTGCGTTCCGCTCGGAATGACAAGGTAGTTATGTTAGCGGTGGCGCGTGTTGCGTGGCCCGTCGCTTTCTCGCCTTCTCGCTTTTTCGCTTTTTCGCTTTCTCGCCTTTTCGTCATTCCGAGCCAGCAGAGCACTAGCGCCGCGCCCGCGAGGAATCTCCCCCGTCTTCAGAAATACAGCACTCAGGACTCAAAAGCAACCAGGGAGACCACCACCCGAAACCCGATATCGTAGAAGAAGTAGTCAGGGATGAACCCGAAGCGGTACGCGCTGCGCGCGAACCATCGATAGAAGTACCAGGAACCGCCGCGCAGAACAACCCCCGTCTTATCCCATCGCGACCGGGTCCACTCCCAAACATTGCCGCTCATATCCCACGCGCCCACCGGACTGACGCCTTGCAGATAGGTACAGATCGCTGTCGCGCCGAGAATTTTCCCTTCTCTAACATTGGCTCTGCTGAGAGCAACCCCGTCGCCCCAGGGATACTCCCGCCCACCGGCACCACGGGCAGCACGTTCCCATTCCTCCTCAGTGGGAAGTTGAACTTTAAAAGTTCCAGGTTGAACATCCAACTCCACAACTCGCCCCGCCCGCCAAACTTTCAA
>JAIOSN010000220.1 GCA_021107605.1 Anaerolineae bacterium
TACCGATCTGACGGTAGGAAGTAGCCGGTAGACAGTAGGCAGTAGACGGGTAGACATTAGGCGGTAGGCAGTAGACGGTAGACAGTAGGCAGTAGACGGTAGACGGTAGACAGTAGGCGGTAGGCAGTAGACAGTAGGCAGTAGGTTGGTAGTCGGCACTTTAGTGCCGTAAAACACGGTGATAAATCGTCCACTACGAACCCGTGGCATCCCCCATGTGCTCCGTAAACGGGGCTGGCCCGGCTGGCGGCGGATTACAATCCGCCGATCGTGTGGCTGGCAGGGATTGTGATTCCCGCGAAGTACGCCTGGCGACTAAAGCCAACGCCCGTGGCTGAAGACCACGGGCTACGCAGTCACGCCGACTGCAGGCGGCTACCAGCGGCTAAAGCCGGCTGTCCACCTGCGTGGACAGGGACTAGCGGATTACAGGTTCTTAAGTGCAGGGCCTAGAGATTCCTCGCTCCGCTACTAAGAAACAAATTCTGTTTCTGGCCCCATGCGGGGCGCGAATGCGCCATGTGTAGCTCGGAAGGACACCCTAGCTCGCTGTAGCGGGCGGGGCAACGTAGCCGCGATTTCTAGTAGTGCCAATTGGCAGGTAGGGCGCGGTATGGAAACCGCGGCTACTCCAAATGCCGAATACGAAGATCCCTCGCGGACGTGGCGCTAGCGCTCTGCGTGGCTACTCGGAAGGACATCCACAAACAGGGCTAGCCGGCTTGAGCCGGCGTTGCTGCATAGCACGGGCACAATCGGGAGATCGGCCCAAGCCAACAAAATAACGCTCGACTGAGCCTTAGCCTTCTATCTCCTCAATCGCGACACGCGGCCCCACAGCACCGTAGATAACCTTCATCAGGCCGGGTAGATAACGATCGGTCGTCTTTACCGCCGGGTAGATAGCTACTTCGATCAGGTTATAGGTAAGCGTCTCATTCTCAAAATCTAAACTGCTCTTATACCGCACCTCACCATCGCTCAAATCTAGCTCGAAGTTGCCAATGCGCAACCCGTAATTGACCCTGGTGACAAATTCAGCACAGGCCAGCCGCTTTTCTTCAGGCGCTTTGATAGGCACCATCACGTAGAAAATAAATTGTTCCAAATCAACGCGAATCTGAGCGTAGCAGGCATATTTCCCATTAGCGCCTGAAAACCCTACCCGGTAGATATACCGGTCCTCCAGCCGGTGCGGATGCCAGTCGTTCTCGCGAAGATACTCTCCCAAGGTCTCAAAAGCCAGCAAGGCATTAGGTTTGGCGTCGGCTTGCATAATCACTCCTTATCGATACTATTACTATCCAACCATCTCGGCAAAATTATAGCACAAAAAGCGCAATCTGGAGCTTGCGAGATGATCACATGCACGCATGGCAACCTCCCCCGCTGCTGTAACCACGCACTTGTCAAACCCCAGGTGGATGATAGAGTTCCGAGGGAAGTGAGGGGGCTTTTGTAAAGAGAGCACGTCTGATTTTTCCCCAAGAAATTACCTGATCATAAATCAATCAACGGATGGTGAGGAGGATTTAGCAAATGAAGAGAGATCTAGAGCGACTGGTGGCGCAATTGACGTTGGCGGAGAAGGCCGCGCTCTGCACCGGGGCGAATGCCTGGCAAACGGTGGCGGTGGAGCGGTTGGGGATTCCCGCCATCACGGTTTCCGATGGGCCGCACGGAGTGCGGCGCGTGGTGGATTTGGAGAGCAACGAGAGTCTCCCCGCGACCTGCTTCCCGACCGCCTCCGCGTTGGCCGCCAGCTGGGATGTGGAATTGCTCCAACAGCTAGGGCACGCACTGGCCGAGGAGTGTCTGGCTTTGGATGTGGATATTCTGCTGGGGCCAGGCAACAATATGAAACGCTCGCCGCTCTGCGGACGGAACTTCGAGTATTTTTCCGAGGATCCTTTTTTGGGCGGGGAGTTGGCCGCCAGTTACATCCAAGCCATGCAGAGCCGAGGGGTAGGCACGTCGCTAAAACATTACGCGGCCAACAACCAGGAGTTCCAGCGTCTGGTGATTGACGCGCAAGTGGATGAGCGCGCGCTGCGCGAGATTTATCTGGCCGGCTTCGAGCGCGCGGTCAAGCAGGCCCAGCCCTGGACGGTGATGTGCGCTTATAATCGCGTCAACGGCGATTACTGCTCAGAGCACGCGCGCCTGTTGAACTCGATTCTCAAAGAGGAGTGGGGCTTTGAAGGCTTCGTCGTCTCCGATTGGGGTGCGGTGCATGATCGTGTGGCCGCGCTGGCCGGCGGGCTGGACTTGGAGATGCCCGGCCCACACCCGGAGCGCGGGCAGAGCGTGATAGCGGCGGTCCAGGCCGGGGAGTTGGCCGAGCAGGTGTTGGATGAGACGGTCAAACGACTGTTGCGCGTAATTTTCAAAGCTGTGGAGACGCCGAAAGATGCGGAGGGGTTCAATGTAGAAGCGCACCACCAACTGGCGCGGAAGATCGCGGGCGAGAGCCTGGTGCTGCTTAAAAATGAGGGCGGACTGCTCCCCCTAAAAGCGGGGCAGAAGTTGGCCCTTATCGGGAACGCGGCGCGGGAGGCGCACTTTCAGGGCAGCGGGAGCTCCCACATCCACCCCACGCGAGTTGCTAGCCCCTTTGAGGAAGTCGCTACGTTGGCCGGAGAGGCAGAGTTGCTCTTTGCGCCAGGATACCGGATGGAACCGGGCCGCGACCAGGATCTGATCGACACGGCGGTGAGTTGCGCGCAAGAGGCCGAGGTGGCCTTGCTATACATTGCGCTGCCTTCCTACATAGAATCGGAGGGCTACGACCGCCCGAATATGCGACTCACAGCGCAGCAAGAGGCGTTGATCCAGGCGGTGGCTGCCGTGCAACCGCAGACCGTGGTAATTCTGAACAACGGTTCAGCGATAGAGATGCTGGAGTGGATCGACCAGGTACCGGCAGTGTTGGAAGCCTGGTTTATGGGACAGGCCGGCGGCGGGGCCATCGCCGACGTGCTCTTCGGGCGGGTGAATCCTTCCGGCAAGCTGGCCGAGACTTTCCCGCTCCGGCTGGCGGACACCCCGGCCTATCTCACCTTCCCCGGCGAAAACGGCATGGTGCGCTACGGCGAAGGGTTATTTATCGGCTACCGCTACTACGACGCGCGCCAGCAAGAGGTGCTCTTCCCCTTTGGACACGGGCTAAGTTACACCACCTTCGCCTATAGCCAGCTGCGCGTTTCGGCGGAAAAGTTCAGCGCCACGGAAGGCTTGCAAGTCTCCGTGGACGTGACCAACACCGGCAACGTGGCGGGCAAGGAGGTCGTGCAGCTCTACGTACACGACCAGGAATCCCATCTGGTGCGGCCGGAGAAGGAGCTCAAAGGCTTTGCCAAAGTCGCACTTGCGCCGGGGGAAACCAAGACCGTGACGTTGGAGTTGGACGCGCGTGCTTTCGCCTATTACGATCCCGCTTACGGGCAGTGGGTCACGGAGAGCGGCGCTTTTGATATTCTGGTCGGGCGTTCGGCAACCGAGATCTGCTTGCAAGCAACGGTGCAGCTGGAATCAACGCAGGAACTGCCTTGCATTCTCACCAGAGAGAGCACCATCCGCGAGTGGCTCGCGGATCCACGCGGAGAGCGGGTCTTGCAGCCGCTGCTCCAGCAGGTAATTGCTCAGCACAGCGCGGATACCGGAGCACTAGACGCGGAATTTATGCGCTTTGCCGAGGATATGCCGCTGAAACCGGTCCTGGATTGGTTCGGCAAGAAGTTACCGGGTGTCCCGGAGCAGATCATAGCAGAGCTCCTAGCGCAACTTGAGAGGTAGCGAGTAGCCCTTAGCATTTAGTCGTTAGTCCTCTGAAGAGGACTGCACCCATTTAGCCTGTTGCCTTAACTACGGGCGACGCTCCCGACTACCAGACTATCGACTACCAGACTAACAACAATTGACTTTTCGCGCTCCACTGTT
>JAIOSN010000248.1 GCA_021107605.1 Anaerolineae bacterium
AAGCACGAAACCCCTCGATTTCAAGAGAGTCTAAAATTAACTCACTCATCTCATCCTCCTAAATTACCCAAACTTTGCTGCCACGGCCAGCTAACCCCGTGTACAAAACATCATTTCGTAGCCCGGTAATTTCATTCCTCCCTCAATACTCCCGCACGGGATGTGAGCGGGCCGTCTCTTGCTGGCGTACCGCCCGCGCCGCACCTCGAAAGCGCGTCGGGTCCTTGATCTGCCGGCGCTGCGATTTGGTGAGCTCCGGGCGGATCAGCTGCCGCAACTTCCGGAGCGCGTTGACATCCGGGGGCTGCTTGCGCAGCGCCAATCCCAGAGCATAATTGGAAGCGCCCAACGCCCAGCCCCACTCGCGGCGCAGTTTGTCGGACTTGATATCATACGCGCGCTTGTCCCAGGCCCGCGCCGATTGCTCCGCGTCCTCGTGGATGGCGCGCAACGCGGTCCCGACCACGGCCAACAGATCGCGGACCAACGCCCGGTCAGCAAGCAACGTCGCGGGAATATGCACCAATAAAATCTCCGCAACGACGCGCAATTGACGTTCTCGTTCCTTTACCGCCATCTAAACTCCAAAATACCTATGAGAACAACTCATCAACCCAACAACGCCCTGATTTGCTCGCGCCAGGTAACCGGAGCATCCGGAGAACCTTCCACGTAGTACCCAATCCCTAGCGAGCCTGGCCCGTCATGTACACCCAGCGCCATCGGCACCCGAGCTAAGAACGACTCCACACAGTTGAATTGTTCTCTCAACGTCGCCAACAACTGCCGCCCTTCCTCCTCATCATCGCTATAATGCACAGCCAGATGCAGGGGCTGCTCGCCGACACGCGACTTGAGCCTCTCCACTAAGCGGCGCAAGCCCATAGCACGGCTGCGGCTCTGAGCCAACAACGCGAGGCGATTATTCTTCACGCTCACCACGGGCTGAATTTTGAGGATACTGTTCACCAACCGGGCCGCGCTCGCCAATCGCCCTCCCCGAACGGCGTAGTCCACCGATTCCAAGAGCGCGAGTAACTCCACACGAGGCACCACTGCCCGCGCCCTCTCCACAACCTCGGCCAACGAACAGGCTTTCAAAGCCATGCGCGCTGCCTCCAAAGCCACGAACCCCTCGGCCATCGCCGTCGTCCCGGTATCAATCACCCGCACCGGGATAGGACTGTGCTCGCCTGCCAGCCGCGCCGCGTTACAGGTACCGCTCTGTTCTCCGGCCACATGCACCGAAACCACTGCCCTGGCCCACTCGGCTACCCGCTCATACACCGCCAAGAAACTTCCGATGGAAGGCGTGCTGGTAGTAGCCGGGAGAGAAGTGGAATCACGCAATAACCGGTAGAAAGTATCCGCGTCAAGAGCGCCGGGCTTATAGGAGCGCCCGCCAATCTGCACCGCATGTTGGACAACACCGATGCGATATTGTCTCACTAATGCCGCGGGCAAGCCCGCCGCGGAATCTGTCACAATGGCGACCGGAATGAGTTTACTGCTGCTCACCGCAGAGGCGCGGAGAACACCAGACAAGACTCTATGTCTCAACGGGGCAGCTTGTTTTTGGCCCTGGAGAGAGCTTGAATTAGAGTGAGCGTAAGTTTCAAGACCTTTTTTCAGTGGAATCATATTTTCATCTCGCTTATGTAAAAAGCTTATCTGGTTAACGGCTGGAAGCTCAACCCCACCAGCATCTCATCTTCTTGCCCCGTTGGTTCAAACTCAAGCTTGAACGCCTCGCCACTCTCAAAATGCTCTAAGGGGACCAGGAGCTCTTCTCCCATTGGCGAGAACACCGGTATATTCGCGTTCTCCCACCGGTTGCGTATCGTCAGCAACGGCGCGAACTCGAATCCCAGTCCCCCTTCATCCATCACCAAGGGGATGTTGCCCTCCGGAGATAATTGTAGTTTCTGGGCTGCGTCCCCAGGCGCACCTTGTATCCGGCACACGAGTACCTCCACGCCCTCCACCAGAGCTATGCTGCGCCCCTTCTTCAATTGCCCCATAATTTGACCCATTAGCCCTGGTTCAATCTCTGCGTCAGTCTCTGCGACTACCCCCGCCACTAACGATTCAAACCCCGCACTTTGCGTGCTGCTCCACGCTTCCCTGACCTTTCCCAAATCGAACGCCGCGCTTACAACTACGTGCAGCTTCTTTCCCACCCGAATGTTCGCTTCCACTGACCAATCTGGCTCCCCGGCCAATGCTGCGGTGTTCGCTTCATGCTGCTCCCCGAACCCCGCCATGGCGGCGCCCAGTCCTTCAAACTGCGTGGGCATACCTTCCATCAGCGCCGAAAGCGATCCCATGACGTTTTCCAGCCCACCCATCTGCGCAGGCAAATCTGCCAGCGCTTCTTGTGCTTCGGCCATAGCGTTTTTCATCTGGCGCGCCAATTCATCCATATCAGGCAAATCAAACATGTTGTTCTTCATCTACTCTCTCCCTTTCAACGCTCCATTATTGATGGGGGTGCGTTTCATTTCAGTTGAATTTCTGGTTGCGTATGGCGTGCTCCGTTTTGAGAAGCTTGGCACCACACACAACCCGGACAGATCTCTAAACTCATTTGAAACACACCCTATTGATTTTACTGAGAAAAAGGATGCAAGTGAGTACAGATCGCGTTTAGTTGCGCAAATCTGCATCACAGGTTGCTTGCCGAGAGTGTATTTTCAGTAGAGTGATTCAGCTCCCTGCTCCTGGTTGGCAAAACATTGATTTCTGCTAAAGTATACTGAGTACAGAAAAATAAACAAATTCGATTTTCCTGAAAAATAAGACTTAACTGAACGCAATCTACGTCCTACACTACTTGCCAAGAGTGCATTTCCAGGGAAAACAGATCTTCTAACTAAGGATAAAGAGGAGTAGCAATGGCGCGTGTAGCTCTCTTTGCGGGATTGGTAATTGACAGAACAGGAGCTTCGGTTGAGGTGACGGCGATCGGAGGAGAAGCATTCTATGTACTGGATGCTAGTGGATTCCATCGCCATATCCGCTCCGAGGTAGTGGATCGCCAAGTGATGAACGCATTGCAAGAACAAATCTTGGGACAACGAGAGGTAGTAGTGGAAGGAATGATGCACTTTATGGGCCAGGAAGACCTCTTCACCAAGGCCGCAGTTGAGAGCTCCATTGATCATCTGGACGAGAATCTGGAACAGCTCTTTCACACCGGGCTGCCAGAGACATCACGGGCTTGGCTAGGGTTGATGGGGTTCCAAGTAACCATTGACCTCCACGGGGATGTGGTGGAGTTACACTTTCCAGACACAGAGTCACCAGAAGGTTAAGGGATGATTTTACTAAAATCGGGACGCAGATAAACGCAGGCTACACTCGCAGATTGAAGTTGATAAATCAGTATTGATCTACGGGAATCTGCTCCCTACTCAAAAATTGTCAGGCAGCGCGGGTGTGGAACGATCGTTCCACACCCGCGCCCTTACCTACTCTCTTCCCATTGCCGCGTAGCGGTTCGAATTAACGCCTGCACCTCTAGATCAGAGATATCTCCTACCGCTGAGTAGCTCTCCCCATCAACGATAAAGGAAATGCTGCCATCGAGAGCATTTTGTAGATAAATGTTCCGCTGTGCCAACGACGGGTGTTGTGCCACCAACTCCTCTAAAATCTCTCCAATCTCTGTCGCCAAGTTGATGTTCGGCATAAAAACCGGCGGCTTCTGAGAGAGTGGGGGCCGGGCCTTACGCTGAAGCTGGGTCAGTTCTCCGGTCACCCGGGCTGGCTCTTGCGGCTGGGGAGTTGCCTCCCGATGCTCTCGGGAGATGTATTCCCGGCTGAAGCCAACTAATATCTTGAGCGCGTTCACCACCTCGCGCCGCATGGCCAGTTCTGGGACTTCTGCCAACTTATGATAAGGAGTCCCGCCAACCCGCACCACCCAGATGCCCCGTTCGTCCCGCCGGATACTGAGCACACTATCCTCAGAGTCACTTTTCTGACGAGTAGCTGGCCCAGGTTGTTGACTAGCGCCATCTCCTAACGAGACACTCACCAACCAAACCGTCAACCCTACTATGCTTAAAACTATTAGAATCAATACCGGTAAAATCCAACTGTCCATAGCAACACCTCAGAATAAAACATTAAATTCACAATATTAAGTTTACACCCCTTCCTAGCACATGTCAACAGAACCGATGCTAGACATGACCATAATCCTGAAAAAAGTCATCTCACCACAGAGACACCGAGGACACTGAGAAAAAATTAAGTTTTAGGTATGTCTCAATAAATAGGGGGAAACATTTCGTCATCTGTCATTTTCACCACGGAGACACCGAGAACACGGAGAAAAATAAAAAACTCTGTGCCCTCCGTGTCTTTGTGGTAAAAATTGCCCCGGAATTCTGAATGTTAGGTTTAAAATCTCTGTGCTCTCCGTGCCTCCGTGGTGAAATCCTTGGTTTTTCAGTAGACTCATGTGGTATAATTCCATTCGTGCGGGCATTTTCCCCGCTAAAACAAAGATGAGTTTACTGAAGAGCGAGATGCAGAAAAAGGGCTAGATCTGCAGTCCTACTGAATTATTGCGGGAGGCAACAACTATGAGAGTAAATGAAATTGCGGCAGTGATAGACGGTGAGGTTCTGGTTTCACCAGCGGTAGATATCGAAGTAGAATATGCTTTTGCAGCCGATCTGATGAGCGATATTTTGGCTTTTGCTAAACCACAAATGTTAATGCTCACCGGCTTGATCAATCCACAGACGATCCGTACCGCAGAGATGTCTGATATTCCGCTGATCCTCTTTGTGCGCGGCAAGCGACCGCCAGAATTGCTCCTTAATATGGCCCAAGCTGCCGGGATTGGAATTTTACTCTCGGTGTATAGCATGTATGAGACCTCCGGATTACTGTATCAAGCCGGGCTGTCAGGGATCGGCAAACTCACGGTGATTCAACAACAATGAGCCAAAATTTCTCTCTCTTCGCACGGATGAACAAGGATCTCCCGCTCTCCATCCTCCATGAGCTAACCTATGAGATTCAGGTCTCAGAGGTTATGTCCCCGCAGGTCTCAACGCTCCCTCCCACCATCTCCATGCGTGATGTTAAAAACGTCATGCGCTCCCAGCGCATATCCGGGGTTCCGATTGTATCTACGGAACAGCAAAAATTGCTGGGACTTGTCAGTGTGGAAGACCTGATCCGCGCCCTGGAGCAAAATAAATTGGATGCGGCAGTGACCGAATTTATGGCCACCAATCTGATCACCGCGTTGGATGAGGAGCCGGTGGTTGAGGCCCTGAAGCGGTTAGAGAGCACCGGCTTCGGACGCTTGGTAGTGGTCGATAAAATGGGAAATTTAGCAGGGATTTTAACGAAAGGGGACATTATGGCCGGTCTCCTCCGCACTCTGGAAAAAGCTTACCTTCAGGTTGAGCAATTACAGCAGGACGAACAATCGCACCATTTCTTCGCGGCCTTGAATTCAGATGAAACCAGTTTAACTTTGCGCTACCGGGTACAAGCCGGAGATTTCGTCAAGGGAGGACAAGCCTCTTCAAATATCAAGAAGGCCTTGCAGCATATCGGGGCTACCCCCCAATTAGCACGCCGGGTCGCGATTGCCACTTATGAAATAGAGATCAACTTGATCATCCACACCGACGACGGGGGATATATTGTGGCCGAGGTCCGACCCACGCAAATCAAGGTAGTAGCCCATGACGATGGGCCGGGTATCGCCGACGTCGCGCTGGCCCGCCAACCAGGCTACTCCACCGCTTCGTCAAAAGCCCGCGAGATGGGATTCGGGGCCGGCATGGGATTGGTCAACGCCGAACGTTGTGCCGACACGCTGCATGTCTGGTCCGCTTGGAGCATCGGGACCCGCGTGGAGATGACTTTCGATGTAGCCGTGCAGTAAATAACACATCACCCTTAGCGCCAAACGGAGGAAGAAGCAGATGAAACTAGAGAAAATCGTAGCAGAACTAGATCTGAAGGTGCTAGCTGGAGCAGCGCAACTGGAACGTGAAGCCCAAGGTTGCTATATTGCCGATCTACTGAGTTGTGTGATGGCCGGTGCGCAGCCAGGCCAGCTCTGGTTCACGCTGCAAACCCATCTTAACATCATCGCCATCGCTTCCATGTTGGAGGTGGCGGCGATTGTGGTGACGGAAGAGGCTCCCATCGCTCCGGCGACGGTGGAGCGAGCCGCGGCGGAAGGGGTGGTTCTCCTCTCTAGCTCGGAGCCAACATACGAAACCGTCGCCAAATTGATCCGGGCAAACTACTAGAGGCGGATATGGCTGCCATCCGCGCCTACCAGGCCGATCTGCATATTCACACGGTGCTCTCCGCTTGCGCCGAGGTGGAGATGATCCCCCCCTTGATCGTTGCTGAAGCATTATCCCAGGGGCTGTACCTCATCGCAATCACCGATCACAATGCCACAGCTAACGCGGCGGCAGTGATGGAAGCGGCGCGCGGAACCGGGCTTACCGTGTTGCCGGGTATGGAGTTCCAAACGCAGGAAGAAGTGGATCTGCTCTGCATCTTTGGGAGTCTGGCGCCTGCGCTCATCTGGCAGCCAGAGGT
This sequence comes from Anaerolineae bacterium, assembly GCA_021107605.1. Lineage (GTDB taxonomy): Bacteria > Chloroflexota > Anaerolineae > B4-G1 > SLSP01 > G713. Next base: position 6,592 of record JAIOSN010000248.1, read on the forward strand.
GAGCGCGCATCTTTTGCCGCTTCAAAATGATCCGGAACTCTTCGGGCCGCAGTTTGTGGTTGACGCCGAGGGGGATTTCGTACGCGAGGAACTCTCCTTCTACCAAGGCCCGGCGCAAATTCCACTGGAGGAAGCCGCCCGCACCGTCCGCGCGCTGGGGGGACTGGCTATTCCAGCCCACATAACACGTCCGGCTAAAGGACTTTTAGGCGTATTGGGACTCTGGCCCTCGGCCTTGCACGTGGACGCGGCAGAAGTCTCTCCTAACCTATCCCCACTTGAGGCGCGGCAACGATTTTCTTCCCTCGCAGATATTCCGCTCATCACTAACTCAGATGCGCATTGGTTGGATACCATTGGGCAAATACGAACTATCTTCTTCTTGGCCGCACCGACTATCACTGAGTTGCGCCGCGCCCTCAACGGCGTAGAGGGGCGGTACTTCCGCATCTCCTAAACTGATAATCACCAAGTCGCGTAAAGCTACCAATGAAAGAACGCACAACATCACTTTGGAATTAAAAAATAGCTAGTATAATATCGTCTGATATGCTCCCAGTGGGACTTATTTTTTTACCGTTTACATGCAAAAAAATACATATAATCGAGGTGAATTTATGAATGCAACTTCTACCAGAGAGCTGGTAGCAGAGCTACAGCCAGAAATCAGAGAAAAAATCGATGCTATTCTGGCCGAGAACCTCGGCAAACCCGGGGCCACCATGTTGGTATTGACTTTGGTGCAGGAAGAGGTGGGATATATCTCCCTCCCCATGCAGAGCTACCTCGCGGAGCAGATGAATGTACCACTCGGTCATCTTTACGGCGTACTGACCTTCTACTCCTCTTTTCGCACCAGTCCCATTGGACAGCATAAAGTCAGCGTCTGT
>JAIOSN010000171.1 GCA_021107605.1 Anaerolineae bacterium
ATCCGGCCTTCTGGGGAAAGACATTGATCTACCATCTCACCGATCCCCCGATTCCCACGCCGCCCAGGTCGCCGGCGTCCTGTTTGGCGATGATTCCCGCGCTCCCTACCGGCAGGGCATCGCCCATGGCAGCACCGAGCTGGTTACCGTTGGGGATGGGAAGTTCACTCATACCGCGGTCGACGTCCTGGTCGATAACGATGCGTACGTGATCAATATCAGTTTAGCTATCAATGCTAGTCGAGAAACGCAGTGGGAAGATAGGGTGCTCGACCACGTTGTGCGCTACAGGGATCCGACAATCGTGGTGAGTTCCGGCAATTGCACCGACCCATTTCAACCTCGACACGTCACGAGCCCGGCCAAGGCGTACAACGTGGTCACCGTCGGCGCTTTCGAGGATAACGACGACGGGGATTGGTCCGGTGATACGATGCGGAGATCTTCCTGCTATGTGGACCCTTACATCGACGTCAATGATCCACAACCCTACCAGACTCACCAGAAACCGGACGTCGTCGCCGTGGGGGGCGACGTCATAACCGTTGCTGATGCCCAGGGCAATGGGTACGTCAGAACCTGGGGTACGAGCATAGCCGCGCCCCAGGTCACTGGTCTAGCCGCCTTGCTGGTGCAGCGTTACTGGTGGCTGCGCGTCAACCCGGAGACGGTGAAGGCCATCATTATGGCCTCGGCCATCCACAACATTGAAGGGAGCACACGGTTGAGTGATAAGGACGGGGCCGGAGGCATCGTGGCTTCCGAAGCTATGGCCGTCTTCGATAGAGGCGGCTGGGCACATCACATCATCCACGACATTGACGACCCCGGCGATCCGTCAAACCCGTTCGACGGATCCGGCAGTTCCTACGATTTTAGGGGATCGGACACGGGCATCTGGGACGTCGGGGGCACGAACGCCTACGCCGGGGAGCGGGTGCGGGCCGTGTTGTGTTGGAGCTCCAATCCCACCGGCGATCTATACAGCGTAGGCTCGGACCAGCTTTCGACGGACCTTGACCTTCAGGTGGTTGCCCCGAATGGAACAGTAGTTGATTGGTCCGTAAGTCTATACAACAGTTGCGAGATCGTGGATTTTGTTGCTCCCCAAACCGGCGAATACAGAATGAGAGTTACGTTATACAATACCTCAGGCGAAAGTCTGGACCTGGGGCTTGGTCTGGCCTGGCTGCGGATTCCAATGCAGCATGTCTATCTACCGGCGGTGATGAAGAACTACTAACCAGAAGAGTGTCCGCAGTTTTCCGTCGCCGGCCAACCATTGCGTGGAGCTGACCGGGCTATCGGGGCACGAATTCGAAGTTGGTTCTGTTATTGATGCTATCGTATACAGTGAGGCACACTGCAAACCCGCCCAGCGCCTGAACCCTACCGTTAAACCGCCTCCATTCGAGGCAAGGAGTCAAATATGAATCAACTATATGTGAGTTCTTTACTTTTACTACTGTTCTTGGTTGTCTCGTGTGCTCCCACCAATACACCAATGCCAACAGCGACAAACACGCCGACACTTGAGCCAACAGCAACGAACACGCCAACCCTTGAGCCAACAGCGACGAACACACCAACCCCTGAACCAACAACGACGCACACGCCGACACTTGAGCCAACCCCGACACCAGCAGGAACGCCTATGCCGACACCTGCATCTCCAGGAGAAGCGCGCATTGATCCATGGGGAATTGAGCAGGTTTGGGTCCCGGCAGGGTCATTCCTAATGGGCACGGATGATGTCAGCTCCCTTGAGCCTCCTTCTTGGGCGATGCATGAACTTGAGAGCGAGCAACCCGAACATAAAGTCCATATAACCCGTGGTTACTGGATTGATAAGTACGAAGTGACTAATGCAGCTTTCCAAGCGTTTGTTGAGGACGGAGGGTACCTTACAGAAGAATACTGGTCTGAGAAAGGATGGATGTGGCTAGGTCGAGAAAACATCAATCAACTCCCTCGTCAATGTATCAATGAAGAAATCCCCGATCATCCGCGCGTGTGTGTAACCTGGTATGAGGCAGAGGCGTATGCCCGCTGGCGAGGTGGGCGCTTGCCTACTGAAGCCGAGTGGGAATATGCAGCACGAGGGCCGGAGTCCTTGATCTATCCATGGGGAAATAGCTTTGACAGCAGTAAAACAAATGTTGTGGACAGCACCGGGCTTACAACCGTGGGTAGTTACCCAGATGGAACAAGTTGGGTGGGCGCCCATGATATGGCGGGCAATGCAATGGAGTGGGTTCAAGATTGGCTTGATTTTCACTACTATACGTCACGCGAGCGAACAGATCCTCCAGGCCCTAAACGCGGACAAATCAAAATCGAGAAGGGGGGCTGGTGGGGAAGCAACCCCTTTGTTGCTCGCGCCGCTTACCGTCATTTTGAAGACCCGCCTTCATATCAGGATCATCACATAGGATTTCGAGTTATTACACCTGTTGGAACGCAGGATTGAGCGGCAAGAGAAAATCAGGCTATCAGGCCCAGACCTCACAGGTCTTGAAGACCTGTGAGGTCTCCGAACTTGGTCAAGGAGTTTTTGGGGTTTAGGTTGCATGCGCTTAACCTTTCGTTTTTATTTGACTTTTGGTGTGTCTGGTTACATACTATATGCAGGTGGACAAGGATACGCTACGGCGAACAGAAAGAGGCCAGACAAATTTTCCCCCACGCATTTGAGTGCGCCCCAGTAAGATTGGATAGTCACTCATCACACAATGTCATTAAGTTTAGCCACTGCCCAGACCTCCGAGGTCTGCTGTGACCCTCTTCCGCAAGAAATTTACCGCAAATACGACGTGGTTTGCAGCTATGCGGCGCTACCAAAGACCTAGGAGGTCTTATCTTAATGACATTGGGCTATCATGGAGACTTGCGAGAGTAGTTGGGCCAGCTAGCGGAGGTGGCAAGCATGGGCCGCAGCGCGGCTAACGCCAGCCGTTAGCTAGCTTTTAGATTCGGTCGGTGCTTCTTTGGGGTGGGACTGGATTGCAGAAACGAGTATTTCTAAAAAGCCAGAGGCAAAAAACCGCACACCGGGATTTGTGCGGTGGCGATTGGAGAACTGGCAATCATACTATGATGCCGCCATGCTTCACAATTCAAGGAGGTGGAAATGTAACTTGAAACGTCGTCAGTTTAGTCAATTCTTTGTAAATCTCACAGAAAGGAGAGACAAAACGATGCAACTAGGAAAATCGTTCATGATAATTCTGCTGATGACAATCGGCCTACTACTTTTTGCTTGTACCGCTCCCAGTAGTGGAACGTGTGACAAAAATGGACTATGTGTGGACATTGAACTAGAAGAACCCATACAGATGAATGAACCAGTGGGGGTGACGATTGTTGTCGAGTCCAAGGAAGATATGTCTGACTTGCCAATTTTTCTGAGCTCCTCTAATCCAGACATCTTGGTGAATGAAGAAAGTGAGTGGATAGAGTGGATAGTAGATATCAAGGACCGAGAACCTATGTATTTCTCAGCTACTATTCAATTCCCAGAAACAGGATGGTATAATGTCAATGCCTCTGTGCTTCATCCTGCTGGACGAGTTGTTCGAGACACTGTCCCAGTACGGATCACAGCTTTAGGCGGCACGGCATATCCGGAGTCCGAAAGGACTCCAGGCATCCCCGCGCCAGTTGAGCCAGTTACACCCACTATGTCGCCGGAAGCCCTGCTGCCTGATACTCCTGCTCTGCCTCCATCTGCCAGTATACCCGTCCCAGAACTGTATGCACAAACAACGTCACCGGGTGCAGTACTGGGAAATTGGAGTTCGATCGTCAGCGAGGGTTTCGAGAGTCAATTTCCCCCTTC